>CAITQY010000028.1 GCA_903894655.1 uncultured Gemmatimonadota bacterium | reverse complement strand
TGCTGCGCGCGCTGCGGTCGCTTGGCGTGCCGGCGCAGCTGGTTGCCGAACATGAGACCGAGCCGGTCGCACCCGACGGGCCGGTCTGCTTCGACCAACCGGCGGCCGGGGAAATCACCGTGCACGGCCGGAAGCTCGTCGGCAGCGCCGTCTGGCGGCAGGGCGGCGCCTACCTGCAGCACGGCAGCATTTTGCTGGCCGACGATCAGGGCCTACTGGCCGACGCCGCCGACGTGCCGTTGCCGCCGGCCCCGCCGGCGGCGTCTCTGGAAGCCTGCGCGCCGTCACAGGCGAACTGGACCGTCGTGGTGAACGCCCTCGCGGCCGCGCTGGCGACTGCGGTCGCACCGAACCCGACAGGGACGATCGAACCGTTCGCACCGCCTCCGGACTTTCCGGGGCGGGTGGCGTCGCATCACGCTGTCCTCGGGAATGACGACTGGCTCTGGCGCCGATAGGGAGCGTCGGGCATCGTACCCTCGTGTGGTCGCCTCCATGAGCGGCCGACCCGTCTTTCCCGTCCCATTGCCTCACATGCGTCCTCCCCATCTTCGTCGGCTGGCTGCCCTCCTCTCGTTCACGTGCGTGGCCTGCTCCGGCGGCGAACAGCCGGCCGCTCGCGGGGAGACCGGCGGCACGATGATCGTGACCGTACCCGCCGAACCGTCGACGCTCTTTCCGCCGCTGATGTCGGGCACGCAGGGCGCGGCCATCGTCGGCGTGCTCTTCGATCGACTGGCCGAGATCGGCGACGGTCTCGAGACGTACGGGGACCGCGGCTTTCAGCCGCGATTGGCCACGTCGTGGAGCTGGTCGACGGATTCGCTCTCCATCGCGTTTGCACTTGATTCCTTGGCGCGGTGGCACGACGGGCAGCCGGTCACGGCCGACGACGTGCGCTACACGTATCGCGTGTACACCAGCGACTCGCTGGTGGTCGAACTGAAGTCGCTGCTCGGCAACATCGATTCGGTGTCGGTGCGCGATCCGCGGACGGCGGTCTTCTGGTTCAAACGACGCATGCCGAGGCAGTTCTACGACGCCACGTACCACATGTATGTGCTGCCGTCCCATCTGCTCGACACCATCCCGATGGCGAAGCTCGAGAGTGCGGCCTTTGGCCGTAGTCCGGTCGGCACGGGACGGTTCCGGTTTGCGCGTTGGGAGTCAGGGCAGCGCATCGAGATCATCGCCGACACGGCGAACGCACGCGGTCGGGCCAAGCTGGATCGCGTGATCTGGAGCATTGCGCCCGACTTCGGCGCGTCGACGGTCAAACTGTTCGCCGGTGAGGCCGACTTCCTCGAGCAGCTTCGCCCCGAAAACCTGGCGCAGGTCGCGCGCACTCCGTCGCTGCGCCTGATCGACAACCGCGCGCTGAGCTACGGTTTCCTGGGCTTCAACCTCCGTGACAGTGAGGATCAGTCGCGCCCCAATGCCATGTTCGGCGACGTCCGTGTACGCCGTGCACTGCACATGGCCGTTGACCGCGAGCGACTCGTGCGCAATGTCTTCGACTCACTGGGTATGGTCGCTCTCGCACCGGCGCCGCGTGCGCTGATTCCCGATACGGCCGCCTTCAGGCAGCTGCCGTACGACGTCGCGAGGGCGAAGGCCCTGCTCGATTCCGCCGGCTGGCGCGACAGCAACGGCGACGGCGTGCGTGACCGCGACGGGGTGCCGCTCGCCTTCAGTATTCTGATCCCCAGCAGCAGTACCTCACGGCAGCGCTACGCGGTGCTGTTGCAGGAGCAGTATCGGGCCATCGGTGTTCAGGCGACGCCGCAGGTACTCGAGAACAATGCGTGGAGCGACGCGGTCGATCGCCATGCCTTCGACGCCTATCTCGGTGCGTGGCAGCCAAGCCCTGGCCTCGTCGGATTGACACAAACGTGGGCGTCGCTCGGCAGCTCCAACGCCGGCCGGTACGACAGTCCTGCCTTCGACGCCCTCCTCGATAGCGCGCTCACGACGTTCGATCCGAGCGCGAGCCGCCAGTACTGGGCGCGGGCGTTTCAGCAAATTGACGATGACGTGCCGGCCGTGTGGTTGTACGAACAGCGCTCGCCCGTGGCGATCAACCGCCGGTTCATCACGACCCCGCTTCGGGCCGACGGATGGTTCGTCGGACTGTCCGACTGGCGCGTCGATCCGGCGCAACGCATCGATCGCGATCGCATCGGGCTGGGGACCCCTCCCTGACCACGATCGCCCGTCGCGTGATCGTGCGCGTGCTGCAGGGCGTGGCCGTCGTCTTCTCTGCGGCCTCGCTTGCGTTCGTGCTGCTCCAACTCGCGCCGGGCGATCCGGCCACGGCCCTCGGCGAAGGCATTTCGCCTGAACTGCGGGCCACGATTCGCGCCCAGTACGGGCTCGATGACTCGTTGGCCACGCAGTACGGCCGTTGGCTGTGGTCGCTGCTTCGCGGTGATTGGGGGTGGTCACGCGACCAACATCGACCCGTGGCCGCCGTGCTGGCCGACGCGCTGCCACGATCGCTCTTCCTGATGGGTTGCGCCCTGAGCGTGAGTCTGGTGGGCGGCATGCTGATCGGGGCTTGGCAAGGCGCGCGGGCCGGGACGCGACGTGACCGCACCACATCGACCGCGCTGCTCGTGCTCTATTCACTGCCGGAGTTCTGGCTGGCGCTCGTCCTCCTCGTCGTCTTCGCGCACCACCTCGGCTGGCTCCCCGCCACCGGCATCACCGACGAGACGTACCGCTACATGTCGACGCGCCAACAATTCGTGGACCGCGTGCGTCATCTCGTCTTGCCACTGATCTCGCTCTCGCTGGTGGGCGTCGCGGTCTTCGCGCGCTACCAGCGCCAGGCGATGCAGGAGAGCATGACGCAGGCTTTCGTACGCACCGCACGCGCCAAGGGACTCACCGAATCAGCGGTGCGCCGTCAGGCGTGGCGCAGCGCGTTGCTGCCGGTGATCACCGTGACCGGTCTGATGCTCCCGGCCCTGATCACCGGTGCCGTGTTCGTGGAGCGTGTGTTCGCATGGCCCGGGATGGGCTTCGCCATGATCCGCGCGATTGAGGCCCGTGACTATCCGGTGGTCTCCGCCGGTGTGATTCTCGGCAGCGCCGTCACGGCGCTTGGCGCAGCCCTCGCCGATATCGCACGCGAGATCGCCGACCCGCGGTTGCGCACCCCGTGAGTCGCCGCCTCTCGCCGGCCTTCGTGCTGATGGCGCTCCTGGTGGCCGTCGTGGTCGCCGGCCCGCTGCTCACTCCATACGCACCGAACGCGCAGCTCGACATCATCGCGCTGCGCAGCCAGGCCCCGTCGCTGGCGCATCCCTTTGGTACCGATGCGGTAAGCCGCGATGTGCTCAGTCGCGTGCTCGATGGCGGACGCGTCTCACTGGCGCTGGCGATCCTCTCCGTCTCGCTGTCGCTGGTGGTCGGTACGTTGTACGGCGCCATGTCCACGCTGGCGGGCGGCGTGGTCGACAGCACCATGCGACGCCTGCTCGATGTAGCCCTGTCGATTCCGCGCCTACTCGTGTTGCTGGCGGTCGGCGCGCTGTGGGGTGCGCTGTCATTTCCGGCCCTCGTGCTGCTCATTGGCTTCACCGGCTGGTTCGACACGGCACGACTCGTGACCGATGAACTGCGCGCCCTGCGCGCGCAGGAGTTCAGCCTGGCCGCCCGAGCGATGGGCGTTCGAGGGCCTCGCCTCCTCTGGCGTCATCTCCTGCCCCACCTGCTGCCCACGCTGGTGATCACCGCCAGTTTCGGTGTCGCCGGAACGATCGCGTTGGAAGCAGGGCTCAGCTATCTCGGCCTCGGCATCCAAGCGCCGCAAGCCAGCTGGGGGACCATTCTGCGCGACGGCGCGGGGGTCGTACAGAGCGAGTGGTGGCTGTCCCTGTTCCCCGGACTGGCCACCGTCTTTGCGGTTCTCGCGTGCAATGCCCTCGGCGACGCCTTGCGCGAGCGGTTCGCACCGAATCACGTTCCCCATCGCGCGACGAGCCGTGACACCGCGCCCATCCCGATGAACGGCACCACGTCGCCATCCGCCTTCTCTCCCTCCCGCACCGTGCGCCCGTGACGATTTCTGCCACACGCGACTCCACGACCGCGCCCGATCGTCCGCTGCTCGATGTGCACGCACTGAAGATCGCCTTTCCGTCGGAGCACGGCGTGGCGCGTGCCGTGGATGGTGTCTCGTTTACCGTATCCCGCGGCGAGTCGGTCTGCGTCGTAGGCGAATCCGGATGCGGAAAGTCGCTCACGGCGCTCTCGCTGCTCCGTTTGGTGCCGCCACCGGGCCGCATCGAGTCGGGGAGCCGTATCACGTTCGATGGCGCGGACATCCTGACACTCGATGACGAGCGGCTGCGCGATATTCGCGGTCAGCACATGGCCATGATCTTCCAGGAGCCGATGACGGCGCTCAATCCCGTCCTCACGGTGGGCGACCAGATCGCCGAAGTGCTGCGCGTGCACACGACGCTCTCGCGGCAGGAGACCTGGGCCCGCACGGTGGACATGCTCGCGCAGGTCGGTATCGCCGATGCGGGGGCGCGCGCCAAGCAATACCCGCATGAGCTTTCCGGCGGCATGCGCCAGCGCGTGATGATCGCGATGGCGCTCATTATGTCGCCCAAGCTCGTGATCGCCGACGAACCCACCACCGCCCTCGACGTCACGATTCAGGCGCAGATTCTCGAACTCTTGCGCGATCTACGCGCGCGCACGGGGATGGCACTCCTCCTGATCACGCACGACCTCGGCGTCGTGGCCGAGATGGCCTCGCGTGTGATCGTGATGTATGCCGGCCGCGTGGTCGAGGAAGCGAATGTGGAGGACCTCTTCGCGGCGCCGAGTCATCCGTACACCGAGGGGTTGTTGGCGGCGATCCCCAAGCTGGGGCAAGAGGAAGAGCGATTGCAGACGATATCTGGCTCGGTACCGCCGCCCACGGCACTGCCAAGCGGCTGCACGTTCCGCGATCGCTGCCCGTACGCCTTCGCGCGCTGCGCGACGGAAGAACCGGCGCTGTTGCAGGTGGGATCGGCGCATCGGGCGCGCTGTCATCTCGTCGAAGAGCCGGCCCGACGCGCCGTGCGTCACGACGTACGTCACGACGTGGTGCGCACATGAGTGCCACGCCGCTGCTCGAGGTGCGCAACCTCACCAAGCATTTCCCCATTCGCACCGGTCTGCTGCAACGCGTCACCGGCGCCGTGAAAGCGGTAGACGGTGTCTCGTTCGACGTGCACGCCGGCGAAACCCTCGCGCTCGTGGGTGAGTCGGGATGCGGGAAAACGACCACCGGTCGTTCGATCCTGCGGCTCATCGAACCGACGTCTGGGACCGTGCGCTTCGACGGCACCGATGTGCTGGCGCTGCGTGGCGAAACGCTGCGACGCATGCGGCGACGCATGCAGATCATCTTCCAGGATCCGTACGGCTCGCTCAATCCGCGCATGACGGTGGGCGCCGCGATCAGGGAAGGGTTGATCGTGCACGAACTCGCGGAGGGCAGCGCCGCGGACCGTCGCGTGGCTACGCTGCTGGACGAAGTCGGACTGCGTCCGGAGTATGCGGCGCGGTATCCGCACGAATTCTCCGGCGGCCAGCGTCAGCGCATCGGCATCGCGCGCGCGCTGGCCGTGGAGCCGTCGTTCATCGTGTGTGATGAACCCGTCTCCGCACTCGACGTGAGCGTGCAGGCGCAGGTGGTGAACTTGCTGCGCGATCTGCAGCGCGAGCGCGGCCTGTCGTATCTGTTCATCGCCCACGACCTCGCGGTCGTCGCCCACATGGCCGACCGCGTGGCCGTGATGTACCTCGGCCGCATCGTCGAACTCGCCCCGCGCCGCACGATCTTCAGCACACCGCTGATGCCGTACACCCAAGCGCTGCTGTCGGCGGTGCCAGTGCCCGACCCCACGGCCAAGCGGCAACGCATTCTCTTGCCGGGTGATCCGCCGTCGCCGGCGAATCCGCCTAGCGGCTGCGTGTTTCATCCGCGGTGTCCGAATCCACTCAAGGACGCGGAGTGCACCCGCGTGGTCCCGCCGCTCGAAGAGAAGTCTCCCGGACACTTTGTGGCCTGCATCAAACAACCGCTTCTCCACCTTTCATCCCACGCGTCGTGACCCCTCCCCCTCTCCGTACGGACTCGTCCGCACCGAACCCCGCCAACGATCGCGCGTTCTTCGGTCATCCGCGCGGCCTCGGTCTGCTCTTCATGACCGAGATGTGGGAGCGCTTCTCCTTTTACGGCCTCCGCCCACTGCTGGTGCTGTTCATGGCCGCTGCGCTCGCCGACGGGGGCTTCGGCTTCGATCGTCCCGCGGCCTCGGCAATCGTGGGGATCTACGCGGCGTCGGTCTATCTCGCCTCGCTGCCCGGTGGATGGATCGCCGATCGGTGGCTCGGGCTGCGTCGATCGATCCTGATCGGCGCGATGCTGATCACCTCGGGACACTTGGCGATTGGCATCTCGGGAATGGCCGGTGCGGGCGTAGGCAAGATTTTCTTCTTCCTCGGTCTCGTGCTGATCGTACTCGGCACCGGGCTGCTCAAGCCGAACATCTCGGCCATCGTGGGCGATCTCTATCCCGAAGGTGGCGCGCGACGTGATGCCGGCTTCTCGATCTTCTACATGGGCATCAACACCGGCGCGCTCATCGGGCAGCTGGTCACAGGATATCTGGGCGAACGGGTGAGCTGGCACTGGGGCTTCGGCGCTGCTGGTGTGGGCATGCTGTGCGGCCTCCTGATGTTCTGGTTCAAGGCCAAAGACACACTCGGCACGTTGGGACAAGACATCGTGCGCGATCCTAACCCAACCGTGCAGGCCAAACGCGAAGGTGCCGTTCGCAACTACACCTTCGGTGGTCTCGCGGCGCTGGCCCTGGTGTTCGTGTTGGCCAGCAGTGGCGCCATCACGCTCGATCCGCAAGCCATCGGCGGCGTGATGACATTCGTGCTCGTCGGCATCGCGGTGGCGTTCTTCGGATTCCTGTTCGCGTTCGGCGGGCTGACCAGCGATGAGAAGCGGCGATCCGGCGTGATCTTCGTGCTGTTCGTGTTTGCCGCGATCTTCTGGGCCGCGTTCGAGCAAGCACCGACCTCATTGCAGCTGTTCGCCAACGACTTCACCGACCGCAATCTCTTCGGGTTCGAGATCCCGGCCACGTGGTTTCAGTCGGTGAACTCGGCATTCATCATTCTCTTCTCGCCGGTGTTCGCCGCGCTCTGGATCCTGCTCGCGAAGCGCAACATCGATCTGTCCAGCCCGACCAAATTCGCGCTCGGCCTGGCCCTGGCCGGTGTCGGCTTCCTGGTCATGGTGTTCGCCGCCAACCGCGTCGTCGCCAGTGGTGGCTCGGTGCTCGTCTCCCCGTGGTGGCTGATTATCAGCTACATGTTCCAGACCATGGGCGAGCTGTTCGTAAGTCCGGTCGGCCTGTCCTCGATGACGAAGCTGGCCCCGCGACGTTATGTCGGACAAATGATGGGCATCTGGTTCCTGGCCACATCGGTCGGCAATCTGGTGGCGGGTCTCGTGGGCGGGCATGTCGATCCCACGAAGCTCGACCAGACGCCGCTCGTCTTCACCGGCACCGCCATCGCGCTCTTCGGCGCGACCGTGATTCTGGCGTTGATGATCGTACCGATTCGCCGCATGATGGCCACGGCGAAGTAAGTCCGAACACTTAAGGCCAGGTGAACAGGCTGGACGGGGCGGTACGCTCGCGTCCAGCCTGCACATCGCGCGGCTCGTTCCAGAACACACGCGAACGATCGATGCTGGAGAAACGCACCTCGAATCGACGCTGCGGATCGGCACTGATCGGCAGCGCGAAGTCCACACGCCACAGCCGCCGTGAGCGCGGCGGCACCGCCGCAAGCACCGACACGCCGACGGCCCCGCGCCACGGCGTCGAGAGCGAATACGGCACCGACTGCTCCGCCCACAGGCGACCGGCCTCGGCAAATCCGGCGAAGCCGACGTCCGCCACATTCAACCGTGTGGGCACCACCAGCCGCTGCTCGGCGCGGAAGACCAAGCGCCGTGCGCCGGCCTGTCCCGACGCACGATGGCCCATGATGCCACCTTCGCGATCGGCGAGCGATAGCTGAAAGGGCACACGCATATCGCGCCCAGCGCTCCATTCCGACTCGACGACCGTGGTCTGTCGCACCGCTGGCCGGAAATACCACGCCAATCGGCCACTGGTGACAAAATTGTCCCACGCCTTCGCATCGCGATCATAACGCGCCTCCGTGACGGCCTGCAGACCGACGAAACTGCGCGTTCCACCGTAGCCGCCGTACAGATTGGCCGCGACAAAATGATCGCGATCACGTGCCTGCCGCACGACGATCGAACGCCCGGCCACCAGTCCGAGCTGCATTCCCACACGAACGTCCTGCGCGCCGGTCAGTGCATCGAACCCCTGCACCTGCACAAATCGGATCGCGCGCACACCGAGGAGCGCATTGGCGCGCACGACGCGTTGCAGTGGGAAGGTCGGCACGACCGCGCCGGTCGTGTCCGCCCGGACGCCCTCCCGCGTGAGCAGTAGACTTTGCGCATCCGTGCGCTGCACTTCGCGCGTGAGCGAGGCCCCGATCAGCCGCAGCCGTCCCACCGGTCCCACGCGCGCCACGGCGCCGAGGTTTGCAAATTCGCGGCGTACCGTGAGCGCGTTGCGCGGCAGATCACCACGGCGGAACTCCATCGGCTCTCGCGTGCCGCCAAGGCTGCCGATCCAAGCGTAGCGCTGCAGGTCGGTGTAGTACGGCCGAACGAGTTCAAGGCGCATGTCCTGCCCGAGTCGATTGCGCTGCGCAAACAGGCGGAACTCATTGCGCCCGCTCCCGAACGCATAGTTCTCGAGCTCGACCCCCAGCCGATCGTTGTACGCCTGGCCATCTCGCCAGTTGATGGCCGCCAGCGTCGCCGACCCGCCAAGATTCGATTCGCCGAAGCGCATCCCGCGCACCGGCGGCGACTTCGATTGCAGCATCGGTTCGAACACGAGGCTGAAGTCGTCGCGCGTTTCGACCTCGAGCCGCACGCCGCCCGCCTCGTCGTCGTACACGCGGATCCGCGCTTCCACCAGAAATGGCTGCGCGCGCAGAATGCGCTCCGACTCGGCGCGGCGAATCTGGTTACAGGCGTCCCCGACTTTCATGAGCAGAAACCGGCGCACCACGTCGTCCTGCGTGTTCACGTGCGTCCGTCGCACCGTGCGACGCACCCACTCGAGCCGAGTGGGCAGACGATCCGTAAACGGCGGCTGCGTGATCACGATGATGCCGCTGATCGGTTGTCCCGCGCAGCCCGTGACGGGCAGGCGGCCACGGCTCGAGACCGGCGGCTGCCTCTGCCCATTGGCCCGCACGTCCTGTCCGGCCAGCGTGCCGTACGGCAGACAGGCGACGAGACACACACCGGCGAGCGCGCGCCGCGTGATCACTTGCCCATACGGCGCTTCAGGGCCGCCAGTCGCTGTTCGGCATCTGCTTCACGCTCGGCACGCGTATGCCCCGGTACCGTAGGGTCCTCCGTGGCGGATGCCGTGGTGGATGCCGTGGTGGACGCCGTGGTGGACGCCGTGGTGCGCTCCCCGGGTGCCACGCCAGACAGGATCAATCGCAACTCCGCCGACATGTCTTCGTAGTCGCGCTCAGCGAGCGAGAGTTCCTGCTGCTGCACCATCTCTTTGGTTTCGAGCATCGCGACGCGTTCCTGATGCTGCACCGCAAACCGCTCGGCGATGGCGACCGTTTCCTGATCGTCGAGATGCGCCGCCAAGCCCTGCCGACGGCGCACCGTCTCGAGCTCCGCACGCTCCGCCGCCAACCGCGCGGTCGTCGTCGCGAGGGACGCCCGCAGGTCATGCAGCCCCAGCTTGGCGTGCACGAGCGCGTCACGCATGGCCTGCGTCATCGAGCGGCGTTCATCTGGATCGAGGCGCGTGGAGAATCCGCGCAAGGCGTCACGAAGCGGTTCGAACATGGGCGGGAAGGAGATCGGGGAAAGTACCCGTCGTGCGTCCGAAGGATAGTGGCGGCTCGCTGGCCCGGCACCTCGCACCGCCGCCGCGAACAGGGGGCGTGTCCGTGTTCACCCGCCATCCAGCCTGATTTCACGGACTCCCGATCTCCGCGCGCCGGAAACGCTCCGCCGGAGGCCTCTCGCTGTTATCTTCAAACGCACCCCAGTACGCCAACGTTTTTTCGGTTGGCTCGCGCGTCCCGTTACCGGCTCCTGTGCTCTACCTCGCCATTCCCGCACGCAATGAGGTCGCCACCATCGGCGTCCTGCTTTGGCGGATCCGCACCGTCCTCGCTGAATTCCCTCGCGAGTACGAGGTCGTTGTGTACGATGACGCGAGCTCCGACGAAACGGCGGAGGTGGCGGAGCAGTACGCGCACGCGATGCCCGTTACGGTGCTCCGCGGCGCCTCGCATGTCGGCTACGCCGGCGCCCTCGACGCGCTGATTCGGCATGTATCGGCGCAGACGCGCTATCCGCGCCGCGACGCCATGATGCTGGTACAAGGTGATTTCACCGATCCGCCGGGCATCGTCCCCGAGTTCGCCCGTCGCTTCGAAGGCGGCGCCGACCTGGTGGTCGGCGAGCGGATGGTGGTGGCTGACGCGCCGATCCCGGTGCGTCGGTTGTTCAAGGCGGCCCATTGGGTCATGCGTCCGTTCGTGCGGGTGGACGGCGTGAATGATCTCACGGCCTCCATGCGCCTGATCAGGATTTCCGCGCTGCGCGATCTCGTGCGCCAGGCGGGCTCCGAGCCGATCTGCGTCGGCGACTCATGGACGGCGAACGCCGACCTGCTGCTCAAGCTCGTTCCGCTAGCTCGTCGGGTAGAGTCGGTTCCGATGGAACCGACCTACGGCGTCCGAATGCGCGATACCCGCCGCGTGGCCGTGCGCGATGCCCTCGCCGCGCTCAAGTGGGCGTGGGGCGCCCGCGGACGACGCGCCGTAGCCGGATCGGCCGCCGACGCCGCCGGCGACGCCGAGCGCCGTCCACCTCGTGGGGGCGCACCCGTCGGCAAGCGACGCGAAGACACCGAGCTCTCGGTGGAGAAGCTTCGCGAGCGCGTTCGGGAGCGTCCACGCGTCGACGACGAAGAGTCGTTCAATGGCCGCCGTGAAGGGCGTCGCCGCGAGCGCGAGCGAGCCAAGGGTGAACGGCCCGCTGACGAGCAGGGCGAGACGCCGACGTCGCGCGTCGCCGAGCGTTCCGCGGCGCGCGCCATCGAGCGCGTAGCGGAGACGCCGGCCCCCGAAGCGCGGCCGCCCCGCGCCGAACGGCCGGACCGGC
>CAITQY010000027.1 GCA_903894655.1 uncultured Gemmatimonadota bacterium | reverse complement strand
GGCCGCCGAGAAGGTGCGCGCCTGCGAGAGCGCGTTCTGGCCGATCGTGCCGTCGAGCACGAGCAGCACTTCGTGCGGGGCGTCGGGCAGCCGCTTCATGATCACGCGATGAATCTTGCGTAGCTCCGTCATCAGATCGTCACTCGTGTGCAGACGCCCGGCCGTGTCCACGATGACAATGTCCGCCCCACGCGTGATCCCGGCATCGACGGCGTCGAAGGCCACTGACGCGGGATCGGATCCCGGAGCTCCACCCACGAAGTCCACCCCGGCCCGCTCCGCCCAGACGCGCAACTGATCGATGGCACCAGCCCGAAACGTGTCAGCCGCTCCGAGCAGCACCTTCTTCCCCTCCTGCTTGCACTGCGCGGACAACTTGCCGATGAACGTCGTCTTGCCCGCGCCGTTCACGCCGATCACAAGCACGACGGTGGGGCCGGTGGCCGCGCGAAGCAGCGTTGGGTCGGCATTGCCCTTGCGCAGCGCGGCCTCGATGCCCTTGGCCAATGCACTCCGGAATTCCGCTTCGGTTTTGACTTCACCACGCTTGGCGCGGAACTCGACGTCCGCCACCAAGGCCAGCGACGTGGTCACCCCAAAATCGGATTCGATCAGGAGCGTCTCGAGTGTTTCGAGCGATCCTTGGTCGACGCCCTTGAAGAGCACCGACACATCGGTGAACGCCACGTCCTTGAAGCGCTGCCAGAGCGAGCGCTTGGGAGCTTCATCCTTCCGGCGAAACAGGCGAGCCATTCTTGACCAGGCAAAGAGAAACGAAGGGTCGAACGTGTGGCGACGATCAGCGATAGCCGGCCGCGCGGCGACCGATCCATTCGCCGCAGAGCAGCAACAGGGCCAGCACGAACGGCCAACCGGCATCGGCCAGTCGCGGTGCATCGGAGGAGAGGGCACCGCGCGAGAGCACCCCGTCGCGCACGGTGGGGGCCCGTGGCACCCATTCCCGCGACGCGTTCACCACCAATACGCTGGCGCCGCCCTCGGCCTGCACATCGTACACCCCGGCCGCCAAGGCGGGAGAGGTCGTTTCGAAGCTCGCGCCGACAAAGCGGAGCGTGAGTGAATCAACGCCCGTGTCGCCGCGACGGCGGAGTTGCACCGGGACGATCGAGTCGGCACCACCACGGCGCCACGCCACGGCGTCGCCGGCGCGCAGCAGCGCCGCCATCGGACGGGCCGCGCGCACATCGCCCCGCCCCGCCGCCAGCCAATCGAAGATCGCGCCCCACAGGGCACCGAACGCCTCGGCCGAACGGCCACCGCGCAACGCCCAACCGGCATATCCCGAGCCCGACACCACGATCGTGCGCACGCCGTTCTCGGTGCGGGCGGCGATCGCCGGCACGGCCTCGCCACGCTTGCCCAGCTGCGCGGTGAGCACCGGCATCGAGCCCGTGGCCGGACCGGCCAGGGTGAGCGGCGGCAGTGAATCGAGCGGTAAGCCGGCCAGCGCGGAGACGAGCGGCGACGCCGGCACGCCGGACGCATACCACTCCGGCGTCCGCGCCACTTCACCCGCCCGCGCGATCGCCGTGGGCGGTGCGGGCATCCAAAGTGCCTTCGCGCCCGTCGCGCTTCGGGCGGCCACGCGCGGGCGCCAGGTCGTGTCGCCGTGCACGATGAGCATGCCCGCGGCACCGGCCTGCGTTTTCACGTCTGCTTCGCTGATCGGGGTCAGGGAGCCTTCCACGCGCCAGACGCCCGGCGCGAGGCGCAGGAACGCCCGTGTGGGCACGTTGAGGGCACCGCGCAGGACGACGAGGGCCTCTCGCACGTCGAGGTCCGGCGCGGTGGACACGAACACCGCCGACGGCCGATCACCAATGTCGATCGTGCTGGACAGGGTGTCGTTGCGCGGCTCGGCATCGCCGGGCACGAGCAACACGGAGCGTACAATGGCCGACCGGGCACCGCGCGGAAGCGCGATCGTGGTGGTCACACGCGTCGAGGTGAGCGCGGCAAGCGCCGGCACCGGGAGCACGACCGGCGCGAGTCCTTCGACCATCACGCGCAACTGCGCGTCGGGGGTGGCCAACGCACCCGCCGTGACCGTGGCGGCCACGCTGATCGTGTCGCCCGCCGTGGCACTGGCCGGCACCGCCATGTCCGCGATCGCCCCGTCGGTGCGCGGCACATTCGCGAGCAGGCGTACAATGGAGCCGGCGGGGGCTTCCGCCAGCGACTCGGCGTCATCGACCTCGCCGTCGGTGAGGAGCACCAACGGACGGCCGAGCGACGCCGCCCGATCGACCGCAGTGCGCACCCGCGAGCCCTGATCGTCGGCGCGTAGCCCCAGCATGTCGGCGGCACGGATATCCCGGATCGAGTCGCCGACGATCACGAAGGCATCGGCGCCGGGTGCGTCGCGTTTAACGGCCTCGGCGAGCCGTTCCCGCCACACCTTGATGACCGAGTTCTCGTCGCCGACGGCGCGACGCGAG
>CAITQY010000026.1 GCA_903894655.1 uncultured Gemmatimonadota bacterium | reverse complement strand
CCACGGGCTTCGATCCCCGCATCCTGTCGGATATCACGGACCAGTCGCTCTCCGTTGGCGTGCAGACCAAGGTCGGTGAATGGGACCTCGATCTCAACAACACGTTCGGGGCGAACCGTTTTCACTACTTGGTGGATGGGACCCTCAACGCGTCGCTGCTCGAGAAGTCGCCCACGCATTTCGACGCCGGCGGATTGGGCTTCTCGCAAAACACGACGGGGATCGGTTTCACCCGCTTCTTTCCAACCGCCGCGAACGGGTTGAACGTCGCGTTCGGTGCGGAGTCTCGCGTTGATCGGTACAACATTTTCGCCGGCGAGGAAGCCTCCTACCGCAACTACGGCATCGCGCAAAAAGTCGTGAACGGAAACGTGGTCCCCGTGAACGAGCTGGGTCGCCCCGGAGGTTCGCAGGGCTTCCCGGGCTTTCAGCCGTCGAACGTGCTCAATGAGACCCGGACCAATATCGGCCTCTACCTGGATACCGAGGTGGACGTCTCCCCGAAGGCCACGCTGAGCGGTGCCCTCCGCTTCGAGGACTACAGCGACTTCGGGAGCACGACCACCGCGAAGCTTGCCGCGCGCGTTGCGCTCAACGACGGGTTCTCCATCCGCGCGTCGGCGAGCACGGGATTCCGGGCGCCGTCGCTGGCCCAGGTTCACTTCAATAGCACCTTCACCGACGTCGTCAGCGGCGAGGTGGTGGACAAGCTCATCGCCCGGAACAGCAGCCCGATCACGCGCACGCTGGGGATTCCACCCCTCACCGAAGAGACGGCCAACAACGTCGGCATCGGCTTCACGGCCCGGGCCGGAAACTTTTCGGCGACCGTGGACGCCTACCGCGTGGACATCAAGAACCGGATCGTGCTGACCGGCGCCTTCGAGGACTCGGATGCGGCGATCGGGGATGACCTGAAAGCGCTGGGCGTCGGCGCTGCCCAGTTCTTCACCAACGCGTTGGACACCAAGACCAACGGACTCGATGTGGTCATGACGTACCAGCGGCCGCTCGGTGCGGGGACGTTGCGGTCGTCCCTCGCCGCCAACGTCAACGACATGACGCTGGGGACCATCCGCACCAGTGCGAAACTCGCCGGCAAAGAAGACATCTACTTCGGCATGCGGGAGCAGCACTTCCTGCTGGCGTCGGCTCCCAAGAGCAAGATCGTCATGGGGTTCGATTATCTGCTGGATCGCGTGGAGGCCCGAGTCAGTGTGGTGCGCTTCGGCAAGGTCACGCTCATCGACTTTCTCGACACGGAAGACATCTACGCGGCCAAGACGACCGCCGACGTGAGCCTCACGGGGCGCGTGTCATCCCACGTGAACCTCACGGTTGGCGGTGCGAACCTGTTCAACATCTATCCCACGCAGCAGGACACGGAGACCGAGACCGGTGGGCTCTGGGACGCCGTTCAGATGGGCTTTTCCGGGACGCTGTACTTTGCCAAGCTGACGTTCAGCTTCTGAGCGGGCGAGATCGGCGTTCCGGCATTGTTCAAGGGCTCTTCAAGACGCTGGATTGAGCCTACTCGTGCCCCTTCACCGCGTGCGGGCGATACGACGCTTCGAGTCGCGTGATCTCGTCGGCTGACAGCACGATGTCGACGGCGCCGAGCGCTTCCTCGAGCTGATACATCTTGGTGGCGCCGATGATCGGTGCAGTCACGGCGGGCTTCGACAACAGCCAGGCCAGGGCGATCTGCGCCATCGGCACGCCGCGTTCGGCGGCAATCGCGCGCGTGGCATCTACGATCTCCCAATCCTTCTGGCCTTCGTACAGACCTACCGCGTAGGCATCGTGCGTAGCGCGGGTGGTCGACGTGCGATCGTCAAGCGCGGAGCGTGTGCCGGCCAAAATGCCGCGGGCCAGCGGCGACCACGGGAGTACGGCGATCTTTTCCGATTCGCACAGCGGAATCATCTCACGTTCCTCCTCGCGGTAGAGGAGGTTGTAGTGATTCTGCATGCTCACGAAGCGTGACCAGCCCTTGAGGTCTGATGTGCCGAGGGCGCGGGCGAACTGCCATGCCCAGCCGGAGCTCGCGCCGATGTAGCGCACCTTGCCCGACTGCACGAGGTGGTCGAGCGCGGCCAGCGTTTCCTCGATGGGCGTGTTCGCGTCGAAGCGATGGATCTGGTACAGATCGATCGTATCCACGCCCAGACGCCGGAGGCTGGCCTCGCACCCCTGCACGATGTGCTTGCGGGAGAGCCCGCTCATGTTTGGACCGGAGGCCATGGGCTGGTACACCTTGGTGGCCAGCACGATCTCGTCCATGCGCCCGTATTCGCGCAGGGCACGTCCGGTCACCTCTTCGCTCATGCCGAGGGCGTACATGTCGGCGGTATCGAAGAAGTTGATGCCGGCTTCGATGGCACGCCGGAAGAACGGGCGGGCGTCCTCCTCGCTGAGCACCCAGGGGCGCCAGCTGGGGGTGCCGTAGCTCATGCAGCCGAGGCAGAGACGGGAGACGGTGATCCCGGTGGAGCCGAGCGTGGTATATCGCATGGGGACGAATCGCAGGAGGGGACCGGACCAGACCGCATCCGGCGATAAATTAAGGGAACCGAACCACGTGCTCGCCGCTAGAATGTATGCACCCTCTACTCCGACACCGACGCCCATGCTCATTCGCCGTCCCGACGACATCCAGTCTTCCGAGATCACGCCGGAAACCGTCTACCAGAACCGCCGGGCCTTCATCGGCACAGCCGGGGCGTTGGCGCTGGGCGGACTGGTGGCGCCCTCGGCGCTCGAGGCCATGCGCTTCGATAGCGGGACGGCGGGCGCGTACCCTGGGCTGCAGCAGGACGACAAGCTGACGCCCGAGGAAGACGCGACCAGCTACAACAACTACTACGAGTTCGGGACCGGCAAGGACGAGCCGAAGGATCAGGCGAAGGACTTCAAGCCGATGCCGTGGACCGTGAACGTCGAGGGGATGGTCAAGAAGCCCCGGCCGTACTCGTTCGACGAGCTCGTGGGCAAGTTGCCGGTGCAGGACCGGGTCTACCGCCATCGTTGCGTGGAAGCGTGGTCGATGGTGATCCCGTGGCAGGGCGTGCAGCTCAAGGACGTAGTGGCCCGATGCGAACCGCTGCCGGGTGCCAAGTTCGTGGAGTTCACCACGCTGTACGATCCGCGCCGGATGCCGGGGCAGGCCCGGGCGGTACTGCCGTGGCCGTACAAAGAGGCGCTGCGTCTCGACGAGGCCAACAATCCGCTGGCGTTGCTGGCCACCGGCATGTACGGCAAGGCGCTACCGAATCAGAACGGGGCGCCGCTCAAGCTCGTGGTGCCGTGGAAGTACGGCTTCAAGGGCATCAAGGCCATCGTGAAGATCAAGTTCACGGACAAGATGCCCAACACGACCTGGAATGACGCTAACCCCAGCGAGTACGGCTTCTACGCCAACGTGAATCCGATGGTCGATCATCCACGGTGGAGTCAGGCCAAGGAGCGTCGGATCGGGCAGTTCATCAAGATCCCAACGCTGCCGTTCAACGGTTACGCGACACAGGTGGCGTCGATGTACAGCGGCATGGATCTGCGGAAGTACTACTGAGCCCTGACATGCAGTCGATGCTCTCACGCGCCGAATCCCCGATTCGGCGCCTGATCCGTCCTGCGCTCTGGCTGCTGGTCATCGTGCCTGCCATCGTGCTCGTCGCGCAGCTGCTGCTGGATCAGTTAGGCGCCGAACCAATCGAAGCGCTCGAGCACGCGTCTGGCCAGTGGGCGCTGCGACTGCTCGCGGCCTCGTTGGCGGTCACGCCGCTGATGCGGCTCACGGGCTGGGGCTGGTTGGTGGCGCAGCGTCGCTTTCTCGGCCTCGCCACCTTTTTCTGGGCGATGGGGCACCTCAGCGTGTACATCGTGCTCGACCAGTTCTTCGACTGGCCGGAAATCGTGAAGGACGTGCTGAAGCACCTGTACATTACGGTCGGGATGTTGGCGTTCGTGCTGATGATCCCACTGGCGCTGACGTCCACCAAGTGGTCCATCCGGACGCTTGGCGGCAAGCGGTGGACGCAGCTTCACCGGCTGGTGTACGTGTCGGCGGTCGCCGGCTGCGTGCACTTCCTCTGGGCCGTCAAGAAGGATCTCGCCGAGCCGATGATCTATGCCGCCGTTTTTGCCGTCCTGTTTGCCCTGCGCCTGATCCTGCGCAAGCGGGGGCCGCGGACACCGATGGGGTTACCGAGGGGTTGAAAATGTCATCGATGCGGGAGGCGAAGGACCGGTCCCCGGTCGCTACGGCGAGTTTTGATGCGTTTGCGATCGCCGCTCCCGGTCTCGCGCCACTGATCGCCGCTGAGTGCATCGCGTTGGGCATTACCCCCCGCGACGTCAGCCCGGCCGGAGTGTCGTTCAATGCCACCGCCGAGCAGCTGTTCACGGTGAACCTGTGGTCGCGATTAGCCAGCCGTGTGCTGGTGCGCTTGGCCGAGTTCGAGGCGCGCGATTTCGCGACGCTCGAAAAGATGGCTTCTCGTGTGCCGTGGCACCTCGTGCTCTCGCCCGGCGCGGCCGTGCGATTGCGCGTGACGTGTCGCAAGTCGCGGTTGTATCACTCGGATGCGGTGGCCGAGCGTGTGGCGCGCGGGATCACCAACAGCATCAAGGGCTCGCAGGCGCTCGGCCGGGCCAAGGATGACGAGGAGGACGACGACGGCAACACGCAGTTGATCGTGGTGCGCTTCGATCACGACCGATGCACGATCAGCGCCGACAGCTCGGGGGCGCTGCTGCACCGACGCGGCTGGCGGCAGGCGATTGCGAAGGCACCGCTACGCGAGACGCTGGCGGCGGCGATGCTCGCGGCCTGTGATTGGAACGGTGAGGTGCCGTTGGTGGACCCGTTCTGCGGATCGGGTACGATCGGTATCGAAGCGGCGCTGCGCGTGCGTCGTATGGCGCCGGGATTGGGACGCGAGTTCGCGATGGAGCTGTGGCCGGGGGCCGACGCGCCGATGCACGAGCAGGTGCGCGCGACGGCGAGGGCGGAACAGTTGCCGTCGGTGGGCGCGCCGATCGTAATGCGTGACCGCGATGCCGGTGCGTGCAAGGCCGCCGTGGCCAACGCGGAGCGCGCCGGCGTGCTCCAGGATCTCGTGATCGAGCAGGGGCCGCTGTCGGATACGTCGCTGGAATCGATCGGCTCTGGCGGATTGGTGTTGACCAACCCGCCGTACGGCCTACGCATCAGTGATGGCGCCGATCTGCGCTCACTGTATGCGAGACTGGGCGATGTCGTGCGCGCGGGCGGTCGCGGATGGCAACTCGGGATGCTGGTGCCAGACCGCGTAATGGCGGCGCAGACGCGGCTCGCGTTCGACGCGGTACTTCGCACCGCGAACGGTGGGCTACCGGTGGAAGTGTTGGTGTCGCGCGCGTAGACGTGCACGCGACACCGCCGGACACTTATACGCGGAAGTGATCAGGGCGCCAGGTCTTGATTTGGGCTTTGATCTCCTTGCCCGTGAGCGCGGGATTCTTCACCACCATTTCGACCATCGTGGCCAGTTCGGCGTCGCTCGCGAAGCGCAGCGCGATGTAGTGCTGCGGCGAAAATGCGGCGTGTGCCCGCGCGGTGAGATCAGCCGGCAGCAGACGGCCATAGCGCAGTTGCTCTTCGAGGCGGATCAGACGGTCCTGCGCGCGGATCGGCGAGAGCCGCGATATCGAGACCGCCCCGAACAAGGCCAGCGCACCAACCAGCAGGTAGTGCGTCTCGACATCTCGGATCGTCATCGCCCGCCACGCACTCCAGATCAGGAAAATCATCGAGAGCGGAGCGGCGAAGAAATGGAACATCGGCATGTACTTCGCGTGGTTGGCGAAGTTCTGCGTTTTGTCAGACATGGTGGTGTGTCCTGTAAAAGAAAATCGGCCAGCTAGACGGTGTCGATCAGTGCGGCTGCTGTGGCGAAACGTGTCTCCCACGTGCCCTGTACAACGGTAACCGGTGCGGCGAATCGCGCCAACGTGTCGCGAAAGAGGGTCTGCACTTCGACTCGGTGTTTCTCGCGGTCGCGGATGCCGTCGGCGATCCACGGCACGTCGATCTCGAGCAGCAGATAGTGCGTGGCTCGCCGCGCGATGGCCGCCTGCTCGATGAAGTCGGGGCAGCGGCCGAAGTAGTGATGGCAGTATACGACGGTGCTGATCAGGTCGGTGTCCTGCAGCAGCAGCGTGTCGCCGCGGGCGAGGGCGGCGGCAATGTGCGTGTCTTCCCGTGCCATCTGCCCCGTGGCGATGGGGCCATGATCGCGATCGTCGAGCGGCGCGCCCTTGGCGGCGGCATAGTCGCGCACGAACTCGGGTACGCACGTGATGCCGTAGCGCGCGGCCAGCTGTAGGCCGAGCGTGGTTTTCCCGACCGACTCCGAGCCCGTGAGGACGATACGGGTCAGTTCGTGCGTTCGCTCGTGCGCTGTGTCCGCGCCGCCGATCGATGCCATTGCACGTAGCCAATGATGGCGAGCACCAAAAACACGGCGTACAGAATGGCCGTGAGTGGGAGCTGCCGGTTGATGAACAGACCGATGTACACCACGTCGACCGCGATCCAGAGCAGCCAGTTCTCGAGAAATTTGCGCGTCATCAGGTACTGCGCCACGAGACTGATCGATACGAGCGCGGCGTCGAGCCACGGGAGCGCGGCGCCCGGCATTCGGCGGGTGATCGTGGCCAGCGTGACCCACGACACGAGCGCGATGGCGACCATCAGCAGCGCCGTACGCCGCGGTGTGCGCGTGACGACCACCGCTTGCTGGCCCGTTCCACCGCGTAGCCAGTGCCACCATCCGTACAGCGACAACACCAGATAGACCACCTGCAGCCCGGTGTCGGAGTAGAGACCGGTGCGGGCAAACACCACCACGTAGAAGCCGGCGTTGAGCACGCCGAGTGGCCAGCTCCAGATGTTCTCACGCGTGATGAGCCACACGTTGAGCACACCCGTGATGAAGCCGAAGAGCTCCGGGCAGGAGCTCCCATGCGCGACGAGCCAGGCGCAGGGCTCGGACAGGAGGTGGAACTCCGTACTGGTCATGAGATGGACAGCTAATTAGGGTTCTCCGAACATGACCGGGGTGCCGGCGCCGCCAGTGCGCGTTGGCTGAGAGAGTCCCGTAGAACCTGATCCGGCTCGTACCGGCGTAGGGAGTCCAATCGATGTATCCGCACGCAATCGCGCGCCCATGGCGCGCGCCGCGACTTTGTGTCGCCACGTTCAGCGCTGCCCTCAGCGCCAGCCTTCTGACTGCCGCCGCCACGCTCGGCGCGCAGTCCCGCCCCGACAGCGCGAAGGTAGCCGCTCCGGTGGCCGCCACGACCGACTCCGTTCGCAACATCGAAGGCGTGCTGGTCCGCGCCATCCGCGCCAACGAACAGGCGCCGATCTCGCAAACCACCATCGGTCGCGCCGTCATCACGCAGCGTCACTTCGGGCAGGACGTCCCGATGCTGCTCATGAATGCGGCGCCCTCCATGACGTCGCACACCGAAACCGGCACCAGCTGGGGCTACAGCTATCTGCGGCTGCGCGGCATCGACCAGACGCGCATCAACATCACGCTCGACGGCGTGCCGCTGAACGACATGGAAGATCAGGTGCTGTACTTCGCCAATCTGGCCGACCTGATGTCGAACGTGCAGTCGGTGCAGGTGCAGCGCGGCGTGGGCACGAGCACCGCCGGCACGGCGTCGTTCGCGGGTAGTGTGAATTTCGAAACCATGCCGGTGGCGCGCGCCGACGCCGGTGGTGACGTGCAGTTGCAGATGGGATCGTTCGGCGCGCAACGCGTGAGCGCGTCGTTCAACTCGGGGCTCACCGCGTCAAAGTTTGCGGTGTACGGCCGGGCCAGTGCGCTGCGCACCAACGGGTACCGCGATCACAGTGGGGTGCTGGGCCGCTCGGCCTTCGTGGGCGCCGGGTGGTTCGGCGCGCGCGATGTGGTCAAGCTGACCACGCTGGTGGGGCTGCTGGCCGACACGCTCTCGTACACCGGTGCGACGCTCGACGAGTTGCGGGCGAATCGTCGCTACAATCCGCTGCAGCCCGACGAGCGCGACAAGTTCGGACAGCAGATGGTGTCGCTGGCGTATACGCGCGCCTTGCAGAACGGCGGGTCGGCAAGCACCACCGTGTACCGCAACTCGGCCAGCGGCAACTACGACTACATCGCGTTGCCCGATCGCTATCGCTTCAACTTGGCGCACACGTGGTACGGCGTGACGAGCGCGTACAACGTGGAGCGTGGCGCGCTGCGCGTGAACACCGGCATCAACGCCAACACGTATCAGCGCGCACACCGCGGCTACTTCCAGCCCTCCACCACACTGTACGACAACACCGGCCACAAGCAGGACGCCAGCGCCTTCGCCAAGCTGTCGCTCGACGCCGGTAAGGCGCGTTGGTTTGCCGACCTGCAGGGGCGCTATGCCGCGTTTCGCTACGAGCCTGACGCCAACGCCGGCATCGACGAGCGCAGCATCGAATGGATGTTCTTCAACCCGAAGGCCGGTGTCACGTACCAGCTGGCTACGGGTGTCGCGTCGTACGCGTCGTACGGTATTACGAGCCGCGAGCCGGCGCGCAATGATCTCTTTGCCGGCGATGATGACCTGAACAGCGGTAATGTGGCCGACTACGGCGACTTCACGCGTGTGAAGCCGGAGTCGGTGCGCGACGCCGAGCTGGGTATCACGTGGTCACGCGCCACGATGGAGCTGTCGGGGAATCTGTACAGCATGGATTTCCGCAACGACATCGCGCGTATCGGCGCGCCCACGGCGTCGGGATCGATTCTGCGGCGCAATGTAGGCAACAGCTACCGTCGTGGTATCGAAGTCGATGCGGCCTATCGCGGGATCTCGCGTGTGGTGCTGGCCGGCAACGCTACGTGGAGCCAGAACCGCATCGCGCAGTTCACCGATTCGTCGCGCGGCACGCCGGTGGTGCGACGCAACGTGACGCCACTGCTCACGCCGGCGTTCATCTCGTCGCATCGCATTGAAGTATCGCCCACGAACCGTTTCATGCTGAGCGTGGAAGGCCGGTATCAGTCGAAGGCGTATCTCGATAACACCAGTAGTGCGGATCGTGTATTGCCCGACTACTACACGGTCGATGCGTCGGCGCGGGCTACGCTCGGCCGCTATACGCTCACGGTGCGTGGCGCGAATTTAGGCGACACGCAGAAGTTCGCGAGTGGCACGGTGTCGGGGTCGGTTCGCTACTTCGTGTTGCCGGCACGGGCGCTGTTTGCGACGGTGAGCGCGGAGTTTTGAGGTTGGCTTGTTGCTGGCTGTCTTCCCGCGGTGCAGGCGTTCGAGGTCTCATCCGCGAACATTCGTGCCGATCCGCGGTGAGGCGGTTCGTGCCGCGGTCACACCGGAACAGCTATACCGCGGATCTACGCAGATAACACCACGGATGGTGCGTGTGGTGTGCGTGGCCTCTGTCCGGCCGCCCTCCGGAGACCGGCTATGTCGTCGGGGTCGGGGTTGCCGCTGTAGTATAGGGCATGGCCTCTTTTCGTACTTTCGTGGCGTCCGCCCTCTCTGCCGTCGCCCTCGCCACGCTCGCTGCGGCACCACTGCCGGCGCAATCGCTCCGTCCCGCCGTCGACGCATGGCGGAAGGCCCACGAGCGCGAGATTCTCGACGAAGCGTTCGCCCTGATGGCCATTCCCAACGTGGCCTCGGATACCGCGAACATCCGACGCAACATCGAGTTTCTCACGGCGGCCTTCGCCAAGCGCGGCGTCGCCATGCGGCCGCTGCGAGCGCCCACCGGCGGCAGCCCCGCACTGTTCGGCGAGCTCAAAGCGCCCGGCGCCACGCGCACCGTCGTGATGTATGCGCACTACGATGGACAGCCGGTGGCCGGTGGCGGATGGAACGGCGATCCGTTCACCCCCGAACTGCGTCGCTACGCCAACAGCGTGGCCACGGACGCCGTGGCCATGCCCGCCAAGGGCGACACCATCGATCCTGCCGTGCGCATCCGCGCGCGATCGGCCAGCGACGACAAGGGCCCGATCATCGCCATGCTGGCCGCCCTCGACGCGCTCAAGGCGGCCAAGAAAGCGCCCACGGTGAACGTGACGTTCTTTCTGGAAGGCGAAGAAGAAGCCGGATCGGCCCACCTGGGCGACCTGCTCAAGGCGCACAAGGCGGTGCTGACGGCCGACGCGTGGCTGTTCTTCGACGGCCCGGCCCATGTGAGCGGTGCGCCGCAGTTGGTGCTCGGCGTGCGCGGTGTGATGGGGGTGGACGTCACCTTTTACGGCCCCAACCGCGCGCTGCACAGCGGCCACTACGGCAACTGGGCGCCCAACCCCGGCGTGGCGGTGG
>CAITQY010000025.1 GCA_903894655.1 uncultured Gemmatimonadota bacterium | reverse complement strand
GTCATCCCACGTTACCCATGCCAGCGACTTGCCATCGGGCGACCAGACGGGGCCGAACTCTCCCGTCGTGCTCTTGCTCACGCGCGTCGGTGTGCCACCGGGCAGCGCCATGACGTGAATGCGCCCCAGCGACGAGAACGCAAGCTGCTTGCCATCGGGTGACGGCTGCATGTCACGTACCTGACGCGAGGCGAACATCGCCGACGTGTCGACCTTCCAGGCGAACTTCACCTCGGGGCCCATCTCGAGCTTCACTTCGGCTTCGAACGGAATCTTGACTGCCGCCGACTTGTCGACCGGGACGCGCCAGATCTCACCTCCGTATGACACCACGACCGACTTCGAATCGGGCATGAAGCTGAAGCCCGGATACGCGTCCATCGGCGCGCGCGACTCGGTGTCGTCACGTTGCACGGGAAACGCCAGCCAGTCTTCCTGCTGCGTCTCGAGATTGCGAAGGCGCAGCCCCGTCTTGGTTTCGAAGCGCGTGCCGTACACCAAATATTTGCCGTCGGGCGACAGCGTGGGGCGGAAGCCCGAACCGAAGCGCGTCGTCATCTGCGACACGCGGCCCGTTTCCTTGTCCCATACATGGACCTGGAATTGCGCGCCGATGCTGTTGTACTGCCAGTCGCCGGTGCGCGCGGCGAACCACATGTAGCGCGGGTCCTTACCGAAGGCCGCACCCAACAGCTTCAGCGTGGCCGGCAGCGCGGGCTCCGTCGTGATCGGCAGGCCGTTGCCGCCGTTCACGTTGTACATCCACAGCTTCGCCGCGCCGCCCAATCCGCCACCGCGCGAACTCACCACGTACGCACCGTCCGGTGTCCACTCCGGCGACACGTACTGGTTGTTGTTGCCCTTCGTCACCTGCGTGGTGTCCTTCCCGTCGAGCGACTGAATCCAGACGTTCTCGCCGCCCGAGCGGTCGGACACGAACACGACCTTCTTGCCGTCGGGCGAGAAGCGCGGCTGCGCATCGAATCCCATGCCGCTGGTGAGTCGCGTGGCTTTGCCGCCGGCGATCGGCATGGTGTACAGGTCACCGAGCAGATCGAACACGATCTGCGACCCATCCGGCGACACGTCGAGGGACAGCCAGCTGCCTTTCGTGGTCGTAAAGGTGTGGGTACGCGCCGTCTTGAGCGGCAGCGTCTCGGCATCCGGCGCCGGGCGATCCTGCGCCAGGAGCGGACGACCGAGCGGGGCGCTCGACGCAATCAGCGTCACGGCCGCGAGCGGGGCGAAACAGCGGGTCAGGCGGTGCGGCAGGCGATACGTCACGCGAGCGTCTCCGACGAAGGGGAAAGTGGGGATACTGAAAGATACGCCACCATTCGGTTCGTCGGGCTACGTCGTGACAGGTTTTCCCCTACGCAGGGACTCGTCCGAGCGGCCGCTACCTCAAACTAACGCCCGTGCACGTTCCCTTTTGAGGTGACCCCCGATGCGCTTGGCCCGCTCCGCCATAACGCCGACCGGCCGCGAACGCCTGTTCGGTGAAGACGAAATCATCGTCAGCAAGACCGATGTCGCCGGTAAGATCACATACGCCAATCACGTATTTTTGCGCGTATCGGGCTACGCCGAGGCGGACTGTATCGGCGCTCCGCACAGCATGATCCGTCATCCGGACATGCCGCGCGCGGTGTTCAAGTACGCATGGGACCGACTGCTCTCTGGGCACGAGGTGTTTGCCTACGTAAACAATCTGGCGTGCAATGGCGACAACTACTGGGTGCTCGCACATATGACCCCCTCACGCGGCCCCGACGGCTCGATCATCGGTTTTCATTCGAGCCGCCGGGTGCCCGATCGCGCGAAGATTGCCAAGGTGTTGCCGCTATACGACGCACTGCTGAGCGAAGAGCAAGGCCAGGCGGACCGACCGAGTGGACTACGTGCGTCCTACGCCAAGCTGGACGAAGCACTGCGCGAGCAGCAGAAGAGCTACGACGAATGGGTGTGGAGCCTCTAACCATGACAACTGCATATTCGCTGGACGCCGTCACCGACGTCGAAGCGCTTCAGACTGAACTCGCGCATTACCGCTCTGGCATCAAGGCCATTACACTCGTTGCCCAACAGGCGGC
>CAITQY010000024.1 GCA_903894655.1 uncultured Gemmatimonadota bacterium | reverse complement strand
TGTTCGTGACCATCGCGTGTGGCGCGATCTCCGGCTTCCACGCGTTGATCTCCTCGGGCACCACGCCCAAGCTCCTGCGTCGCGAAACAGATGCGCGCCTGATCGGCTACGGCTCGATGCTCACCGAGTCGCTGGTGGCCACGATGGCCCTGATCGCCGCCTGCGTGCTCACGCCCGGCATCTACTTCGCGATCAACTCGCCGGCGGCCGTGATCGGAACGACCGCCATGAGTGCGGCCGACACGATCAACGGCTGGGCGTTGTTCAAGACGATCTCCGCCGCCGATCTCGAGACGCTGGCCCGCCAGGTCGGCGAGAACTCGTTGCTCTCCCGCACCGGCGGCGCGCCCAGTCTGGCCGTCGGCATGGCGCATCTGTTCTCGCGTGCCTTGGGCGGCGAAGCAGCGATGTCGCTGTGGTACCACTTCGCCATCATGTTCGAAGCGTTGTTCATTTTGACCACGCTCGACGCCGGCACGCGCGTGGGCCGCTTCATGCTGCAGGATCTGCTCGGTCACGTGTACAAGCCGCTCGGCCGCGTGTCCTGGTATCCCGCCGTGGTGATCTGCTCCGCCCTGTTCGTCTCGATGTGGGGCTACTTCCTGTATCAAGGCGTCACCGACCCTCTGGGCGGTATCAACTCGCTGTGGCCGCTGTTCGGTATCTCGAATCAGCTCCTAGCCACCGTGGCGTTGTGCGTCGGCACGACCGTGATCGTGAAGATGGGCAAGGCGAAGTACGCATTCGTCACCATTATCCCGCTGGTGTGGCTCGTGATCGTTACCTCGACGGCCGGCCTGCTCAAGATTTTCTCCAGCGATCCGAAGCTTGGCTTCTTGTCGCATGCGCGATTGATCGAAGGGCAGATTGCCGCGGGAACGCTGCCGGCGAACATCAAGACGCTCGCGGCCGCGCAGCGCATGATCTTCAACGATCACCTGGACGCCGCGGTGGCCGGCTTCTTCCTCGTGTCGGTGGTCGTGATTCTCACGGCCTCGATCATCGAGTGGGTGAAGGTGATGAACGGCAGCACGGCGCCCGTGTCGAGCGAGACGCCGTACGTGCGCACGAAGCTCGTGGACGCGTAAGCGACACACGACGGGCCGAACGGAGGCAGGGGGCGACGGCAGATGCCGTTGCCCCCTGCTTCGTTCGCGGACCGTTCGGGACTCTGGCTCTCGCAAAAAGTCGGGGCGCGAACGAAGTTACCGAGTGGTGTCGAACCGACCGATCCGCGGTCGGGCGCTCACCCACTCTACGAGCCAGCAGGACCGAGGTCATGCTCGTGTCACTGCAACGCCTCTCTTCGTCACGCCATGTCACAGGCAGCGAATACCACGCCGTGGAAAGCCACGATGCGTCGTTGGATCGCGACGGTGCATCGGATCATCGGCGCGCCGGACTACGAGACATACCTGGCCCACATGCAACGCAAGCATCCCGGCTGTACGCCACTCGACGCGCGAGCCTTCGAGAAACAGCGGCTCGTGGACCGCTACAAGCAGCCCGGCTCGCGCTGCTGCTGACCACGGGGCGACTACGCCTCGGGTGGGGTCAGGACCACCAGTGACATGATCACCGCGGCCACGACGGCGAGCCCGGCGCCCATCCCGAACGCCGCCGGTGAGCCATATCGGTCCCACACGACGCCGAACATGATGCTCGCGGGCAGGGCGGCCACGCCAACCGTGGCCTGATACCAGCCGAACGCCGTACCACGCCGCATCGCCGGCACGAGATCGGCCACCAGCGCTTTTTCCGTGCCCTCGGTGAGGCCGAAGACGACGCCGTACACGCCAAACAGGGCCCAGGCA
>CAITQY010000023.1 GCA_903894655.1 uncultured Gemmatimonadota bacterium | reverse complement strand
TTGTCCTCGTAAATGCCGAGGTATTCGGCTTTCGCCAGCGGCGTGGCGGGGTGCGTCATCCCGACCAGTGTCTTGATGTGAAAGAACGCATTGAAGATCGGATGCGACACGTCCATCGGCACGATGCGCGCAGTGGGCAGCACCGAGAGCATCGCTTTCTCGAACACATCCCACTGTCGGTCGAAATAGAAGTCATCCACGATTAGGAAGCCGCCCTTCTGAATCCAGCGACGGAGCGCCTCCGCCTCCTGCGGCGTGGGTATCCAGTAACCCGGCTCGGTGAGATACGCGATCGGATAGTGATTGAGCGCCGGATCGTCGAGCACATGCACATTGCTGGCCTTCTTGTGCAGCCGTAGCGTGGAGAGATCGCCGAGGATCGTCATGAAGTTGCGTTCCATCTGCGGATAGTCCGCACTCCAGGCCATGCGATAGCCCTGCGTGTAGCGCAGCCGCACGAACGTGTAGCGGCCGTCGTAGGGCACGTTCGGCTCGATCATGAAGCGCTGACGCTGTGACCAGGCGATCGGTGCAGCGAACAGCATCGCCAGCAGCAGCAGGCCGACGACCCGCGCGAATCCTGTACTGAAGGGTCGCGATCGCATGGGGTCGGCGGCAGGCATCATGTCACTCGCTCGGTGGGAGTCCGACCATCTGCTCACTCAGGGTCCACAGCCGCGCCGCGCGGGCCACCTGCTGCGCTTTGGCCGTCAACGGCTGCGCGAACGCCGCGCGACCATTCTGTCGATTGCCCCAGCTCCAGTGCACGCCACTCTGTGCGAACGCGTCATCGGCGACGACCTGCGCTACCCGCTCACCCGACAGCTCCTGCGTCACGTACCCCTTGGTGATGTTCTTCTGAAACCAGGGGAAGATGCGCTGGAACGCCGCGGGCGTATCGCGGAACAACGCCGTATCGGCTACGCACCCCGGATACAGCGTGTTGAACACGATGCCGGTGCGGTTGTGAAACCGTCGATGCAATTCGCGACTGATGATCATGTTGCACAGCTTGCTGTCCTTGTACGCCTTGCCCGGCTTGAACGGCCGACCGTCAATCATCGCGATGGGCGCGCGGAAGCCTTTCTCCAGTCCCTCGAGTTCTCCCAGATCGGCGGGCGCCGGAATCGGCACTTTTCCGCCGAACTCCTCGGCGTTCGCCGTCACCGTCCCCAGGGTGATCACGCGCGCCGTCTTCGCCTGCTGCAACTTGCCCATCAACAGGCGGCTCAGCAGAAAGTGTCCGAGGTGGTTGGTCGCCACGCTCAGTTCGTAGCCTTCGCGCGAGCGCGCCGGTTCCACGAGGCGAGGCTTGTACACGGCGGCGTTATTCACCAGCGCATCGAGATCGCGACCCGACGCCAGGAAATCGGCCACGAACGCGCGCACGCTGGACTGCACGCCGAGATCGAGGCGGCTGAGGGTGTACTGCTCTGTCGGCAGACCGAGGGATGCAGCCGCGCGGGACGCTTTGGTGAGATCGCGACACGCCATGACGACGTGCCATCCGCGGGCAATGAGCGACTTCGTGGCGTAAAGTCCGACGCCCGAAGAAGCGCCGGTGATGATGACAGTGGGCACGGGAAACAGCTCGGACGGGAGGAGACGGGCGACACGGGTGTCGCGACAGGCCGTGGCGGGCCATCGTCGATCACCGACGCAATCTGTTCCGATTCTCGGCTGATGGCTACACTAACGACATGACCTTTCGCCTTCCTCTCGGCGTGGCGCGAATCGCCGTCGCGCTTGGCCTCGCTGGCGTGGCGTATGGCGCACGCGCCCAGGCGCCGGCCCAACAGCCGGCGCAGACGGCCTCGCGCTTCGGTCCCGGTGCCCGTGTCTTGCTCGACGCGCACAATGCGTATCCCGAGCGGGGCCAGTGGAGCACGCGCATCGACGACGCGCTGGCCACCGGGTTGCCACTGGCGATCGAGCAGGATCTGCACTGGCGCGTCACGGCCGGCGGGGCGCCGCAATCGGTCGTGGCCCACGATGACGACGCGCTCGACGGCGCTCCCACGCTCGATGCGTACTTCTTTGCCCGCATCCGGCCCATCATGGAGCGCGCGCTGGCCGAGAACCGGCGTGACACATGGCCGCTGATCACGCTCAATCTCGACTTCAAGGACAACACACCGGCGCATCTCGACGCCGTGTGGGCGTTGCTCGGACAGTACGAGTCGTGGCTGACCACGGCCCCGCGCACCGCCACGCCCGCGCGCGCCGAACCGTTGGTGCTCGGGCCGCTGCTTGTGCTGACCGGATCGGATACCGCGCAACGCCGTCGCTTTCATGACGATGTGCCCGTCGGTGCAACCCTGCGCGCATTCGGGGCGATGTCTCCTGCACCCGTGCGGGGGGCGACCAAAGCGTTGCGGGCCCGTCGCGCCATGCAGATGACGAGCGCGCAGCACATCGAGGCGCGCGCCGACAACTTCGCCCGTTGGGTGAACTTTCCGTGGAGCGTGATCGAGGCGGGTGGTCAGAAAACCGCCGGCGCGTGGGTGCCGGCTGATTCCGCGCGACTGCACGCGTTCGTGCAGCGGGCACACACGCAGGGTTTCTGGATCCGCTTCTACACCCTCGACGGATTCACCGCCGCCGAGGACCGCGGGTTTACGGCGGCGTACAACTTCGGATCACGCGCCGCGGCGGCGGCCCGCTGGCGCGCGGCCCTGGTGACCGGCGTCGATTTCGTGGCGACCGATCAGTACGCTGACTTCACGGCTTTACGACGCTAGTCCGGCCGACAAGCGGTACCCGCTCCCATTTTTCGCGGCCGATGATCGCGCCGATGCCGGCACCGACCAAACTCCCAGCAGCAGTGAACCCGATGAGCTCGCCGGCAGTGGGCTCGTTGGTCGTCGCGCACGTCGTTCTCCCGTCGCACGAGTCCCCGCCGCTGGCGATCGCGAGCGCGTAGAGCGCATAGAACCCGGCGCTCCAGAGGGCACCCACTTTGGCGCCCTCCGCGCGACTCTTGCCCTTGGAGAGATCGAGGGTGGTGAAGGCACCGATCGGCACCGTGAACGGACTCCCCTTTTCGGGGGCCACCAACACGGTATCGGCCCGTCGCTCGAGGACGGTCACGGTCACGCGCGTGGCGACCACTGGTGGCGCACGAAAGCGGATTCGCGCGCCCGGGCTGACTTCGGCCACCTGCGCCGTCATCGACCCGGGACGGCTGAGGAGACCCACAAGGACCAGTCCGGCCAGCACGATTCGACGCATTGCATCCTCCAATTCGAGACGCCTCACGGTACCCGGCCGTGAGCGGTCGCACCGTCAGGGAATCGCCAGACACAGCCGGGAGATCTCCCGATGCGGCGCACGCCGGAGTGTGCCAACGTACGAAGATGGACCGTCGCCAATTTCTTGCCCGTACCAGCGTCGCGGGACTCGCCACGCTTGCCTCCCGCACGGCGTTCGCCGCCCCGCTCACCGACGGCGGCCGCCTGCGCCGCGCCCTCGGCCTGCGAGAGCTGCCTCCCCCATTCGAGCGGGCACCGCTGCGGATGCCCGTGACGGTGTCGGCTGATGGGCTCACGCTCCGGGCTGCGGCCCGCCGAGTCGAGATCGCGCCGGGGGTGCCGGTCGAGGCGTGGAGTCCCGGTGAGGGGCCGGTGGGGCCGACGATCCGGGTTCGCACCGGTGACACGGCGCGCATCACGCTCGAGAATGCGTTGAGCGAGCCGACGATCCTGCATTGGCACGGTCTGCGCGTTCCCGAGATGGCCGATGGACATCCACGTCTCGCCATACCGACCGGCGCCACCTACCAGTATGAGTTCCCGGTGATCGATCGCGCCGGTACCTACTGGTACCACGCGCATCCGCATCATCGCACCGGCGTGCAGGCGTATCGCGGCATGACCGGTCTGCTCGTGATCGGCGATGCGGCGGAAGACGCGCTGGGTTTGCCGAACGGCGAGCACGAGTTGCCGCTGCTCATTCAGGATCGACGGCTCGCGGCCGACGGCACGTTCGCGTACGAGCCCGCGATGCACGAGCAGATGGAAGGCTTCTTCGGCGATGCGGCGTTCGCCAACGGCATTCGTTTGCCGTCGCACTCGGTCGAGACGACGACGTACCGCGTGCGCGTCGTGAACGGGACCACGTCGCGCATCCTGCGACTCGCGCTGTCGAACG
>CAITQY010000022.1 GCA_903894655.1 uncultured Gemmatimonadota bacterium | reverse complement strand
CAACGGCTCCGATTGCAACAGCGCCCAGCAAGCCGGGTTGGGACCCGAGTCGCCCGTGAACACCCACCAGCCGTCGGCGGTGTCGACGGCGAGCCCGCACGCGGGCACCGGATGAACGGCGGGGAGCACCCACAGCCGTCTGGTGTTGGCTCCGTCACCAAGCGTGAGCACGTCACCAACCGCAAACGGGTGAAACGTCAGAATGGGCTGCGCCGCGCTCGGGATGGTCAGGAAGTCAGGCCAGATGGTGCCATTGAACACATGCCGCCGCAGCGTGTCCAGCGTCTCGGGCAAACCATGCACCCGGATGGGGCCGCGTCCCGTCGGGGCCATCCGCGTGGGCAGCACCACGTCCGCCAACAGCGGCAACGACTGCACATGATCGAGATGCGCGTGAGTGAGGACGACATCGTCGATACGCGTCATCTCCTCCACGGAGAGTTCACCGACGCCCGTGCCGCAGTCGAACAACACCCGATCGTCCAGCAGAAACGCCGTCGTTCGGCAACCGGCGGCGATGGCGCCGGAGCACCCCAGCACGCGGATACGCACGGGGGGAGGGCCGGATTGAGGGGGCATGCGTGGTGGGTCCGCGGAGTGTCGATGCAATGAAAGGGCCTCGAAACAATAACCGCGTACAGCGCTGGCAGGGCAAGAGCGGGCCGTCAGCTTGACGCCCGTGAGGTGCGAGGCAACTATCCGCTCTCCTCGTCGAACCCGACGCGTCCCTTCGCTTCCTCCAGCGCCCGCCGATGCAGCCCATGACCGCGCGCCTTCTGGTCGTCGATGACACCCCGGCCAACATCCAGACGCTGGCCGCGACGCTCAAGCCGGCCGGCTATCAGGTGATGGTGGCGACCAACGGCGTTCAGGCGCTCGAGGCGATGAGCCGCGTCGTTCCCGACCTCATCCTGCTCGACATCATGATGCCGGTGATGGATGGCTATGAAGCCTGCGCCCACATCAAGGCCAATCCGGCGTGGTGTGAGATCCCCGTCATTTTCCTCACCGCGAAGACCGGCACCGCCGATCTCGTCAAGGCGTTCGAACTCGGTGCCGTTGACTACGTGAGTAAGCCGTTCAACGCGCACGAACTGCTGGCTCGCGTCCAGACGCATCTCACGATGAACCAGCTGCGGGTCGGGCTCGCCGAAAAGCACGACGAGTTGGCGCGCATCAATGCGATCGTGCGGAGTGCCTTCGGTCGTTACGTGTCCGAGGAAGTCGTGACCAGCATTCTCGAGACGCCGGAGGGTCTCGAGATCGGCGGCGAAGAACGCGAGCTGACGATTCTCATGTCCGACCTGCGCGGCTTCACCGCCCTCACGGAGTCGCTGCCGCCTCAGGAGGTCATCGGGGCGCTGAACGTGTATCTCGAAGCGATGGTCGAGGTGATCTTCCAGTTCGACGGCACCATCGACGAAATCATCGGTGATGCCATTTTGGTGATGTTCGGCGCGCCGGTCGCGCGGGCCGATCATGCCGCCCGGGCGGTGGCCTGCGGCATCGCGATGCAGCGGGCCATGGCCGACGTGAACGCGCGCTTGCAGGCATACGCGGGCCCGGAACTCGAGATGGGGATCGGCGTGCACACCGGTCGCGTCATCGTGGGGAACATCGGCTCGGCGCGCCGCACGAAGTACGCGGCCGTCGGCGCCAACGTGAACATGGCGGGGCGCATCGAATCGTTTACCACGGGCGGCCAGTTGCTGGTGTCCGAGAGCACGCGCGATGCGATCAGTGCGCCCCTGCAGGTGGCCCACGAATTCCGCGTGGAGCCCAAGGGGTCGGCCCGCAGCATCACGCTATTCGATGTCAGGGGCATCGGCGCCCCGTACGATCTGGCCCTGCCGGAGAGCCTCGTCGTGATGCACCCCCTGCCCACGCCGCTGGCGGTGCAGTGCCTGCTGCTCGAAGACAAAGCGGTGGGGCGCGTGGCGCACGACGGCACCCTCGTGGCCTGCTCGCTACGCGACGGCGAGCTGATCACGACCGCGCCCCTTGTGCCGCTCAGCAACGTCAAGCTGCTCGTGGCCGGTACGCCAGCTGACGATCCCGACGGCGCCCCCGCCGGAGAGATCTACGCGAAGGTGACCGCCGCGGCCGACAGCGGCACGCAACGGGCACGACTCCGGTTCACGTCCGTGAGCCCCGAGCTGAAGCGATGGGTGCAACAGCTCGCGCCCTGACGCCCGCGCCGCCCTACCCCATCGGGACCCGGGCGGACGCCAGCAGCACGTACAACTCGGCCACTTCCTGCGTCAGCGCTCGGCTCACTTCCTCGAGCGCCGAGACCTGATCGATCCGGGCGCGGAGCCGTTGGTACTCGGAGTCGATGAGCAGCCGTTCCATGATCCCCGTGGCCCGCAGCAACCCCACCAGCATGGCATCGCGGGTTTCCGGGATGTCGTCGCTATTCAGCAGCGTCATCACGCGGCTCTTCACTTCGCGCTCCTCCAGCCCGCTGGTGGGCGGATACACGCGCGTCTTGAACACCCAGAGCAGCCGTTTTTCGACCGACTGCAGCACGCCGCGGTCAACCAGTCGCGCCAGAATACGATCGCGCAGCTCCGGCCCAGGCACGGCGAGACGCCGCAGCCACTCCGCGCTGGATAACGGCTGCGGTTCGGCCGTAATGCGAGCCAACACGTCATCCAGAATCGCGTTCCCAGTGGGCGCCGCCGACAGCACAAACAGCTGTGCGGGATCGGTGTCGATGCGCGCCGCCAGCGTCAGATCCATCACCAGCGCCGCCGCGATCGCCGTCTCCAACGAGAACGGCAGTAACTCGATCAGACGACCGGTATCGTCATCGAGCGCCACCAACAGCAGCTCTTCCGTTAGGGACAGCGGGGTCGGGCTGGTCATTCGATCGCCTCAGGTCCGAATTTCGAAGATCTTGTCGAAACCACTGATCTTGAGGACATCGAGCACGACTGATGTCGGAGACATCAGCACCACCGCACCGCCCTTCGCCTTGGCGGTCTTGGCGGTCATCAACAGCACGCGCAGCCCGGCGCTGCTGACGTATTCCAGCTGACTCAGGTCGACCGTGACCGAATTCGCGTCGCCGGCGAGGAGAGCCTTCAGCTCCGCTTCGTGCGCGGCGGAAGTAAAGCCGTCAAGGCGACCGGCGAGGAGGTACGTAGCAGTTGCGGACATGGGCGAGGTGGTATGAGAAAAGGCGGCTGGGGGGACGCACAACATGTTCGGGAAGGCGTCGCGTACCGGTTAAATATAACTCGACAGCCTGAGCCTTGACTCATCGCACCGTGTCCGTCATGGTCACGAGGTTGCGACACGGCATGAACGCCGAGGCGCCTGTATTCGGACGGCTCCTGCCCCCGCCCATCGGCGATGGTCGCCGCCCGCCCCCGCTGATTCCGCCCGGCCTCTCTTATGCGCATCAAAACCACCAATTCGCTGATCCTGCTCGTTGCCGTGCCGCTGCT
>CAITQY010000021.1 GCA_903894655.1 uncultured Gemmatimonadota bacterium | reverse complement strand
GCCCGCGACAACAGCGGCGTGTTCCCCTCGGGGTGACTGACGATCGCCTCACCCGCCCCCGGCATCACGATCGACTCGAAGCGCCACACCCCCGACGCATGCCCCATCGGCAGCGCGCAGCAGTGCTGCGAGAAGCGGTGCTTGAGGGCGTCGGCCGACAGCGGCGCGTTGAATTCATCGACTGGCGCGCGATGGATGATCTCGAGTAATCCACCACACGACGGACAATCCGGCGCCGCGTCGTGTGGCGACAGCAACTGCCCGCACGCGGCGCATCGCTGCACACTGCGCTCGGCACCAACCGGCAGCCCGGTCACGCCCGCTGGCAGGAAGACGGCGTCGGTCGGCAATGGATGAAGCATTGGCGTGGTCATGACGGCGTGAGCTGAAGGATGTCGTTGAGCACACCGGCGGCGGTCACCGCCGGACCGGCACCCGGCCCGGTGATCACCAGCGGATGCTCACGATACCGCATGGTGGTAAAGACGATCTGATTATCGGTGCCACGCAAGCCCGCCAGCGGATGCGTGAGCGGCACCGCGCGTAGCCCCACTTCGACCTTCTTCGGCGAGGCGTTCAACACGTAGCGCAATACACGCCCCTGCTTTGTGGCCGCCGCGAAACGTGCGCTCCACGCCGCATCCTGTTTCGACAACGTCGCCAGGAACGTCGGCAGCGGCATCTTCCGGTACGCCGCCGGCACCAACGACTCGACCGTCACGTCGGTCAGATCACCGCCGAAGCCCATCATGCGCGCCAGGATCAAGGCCTTGCGCGCCACATCCATCCCGGACAAATCATCGCGCGGATCGGGCTCGGTGAAGCCGCGCGACATCGCATCCCGCAGCGAGTCGCTGAACGCGCGGCCCTTACCGATTTCGGTGAGCAGGAAGCCCAGCGTGCCCGACGTACATCCCTCGATACGCAGCACTTTGTCGCCCGTTTCCACGAGCTTCGCGTAACTGTCCATCACGGGGAGGCCGGCGCCAACGGTGGTTTCGTGCAACAGCCGCGAGCCATGCTTCGCCGCCAGCGCCCGTAGCGACTCCACCTCAGCGCGAGGCGCCGATAGCGGACGCTTGTTGGCCATCACGATGTCCATGTTGGCGAGGATCGCGGCGCGAATCGCGGGCAAGGTTTCATGCGCCGTGACATCCACCAGCACCGGACGCGACAGCGCATGGTTGCCGATGTAGGCCACCGCCTCGGCCGCCGTCCCCTTCTGCCCACCGGTCATGGCCGCCAACGTGCCACCCTCCTCTTTCCCCTTCGCGTACGTCGCCAACTGGCGCGCACTGAGCCCCTCGGGCGCGAACACGAAGCCGCTGCGATCCACCAGGCCAACGATGGTGGGTTTCACCCGGCGCCGCACGCGCGGCAACATCCGAATCAACTCACGGCCGATCAGTCCCACCCCCAGCAGCACCACATCGAGGCGGTCCTCCTCGCGCAACCCGCCACCGCCGATCTTATCCAGCTGAAATTCGTCGTGCACCGCCTGCGCTGCCACTTCGGCATCGGTCTCGGCGATCACCACCGAGATATTCAGTTCGCTCGAGCCCTGCGCGATGGCCACGATGTTCACGCCCGCGCTCGACAGCGAGGTGAACATGCGCGAGGCGATGCCAGGCGACCCGGCCATCCCGAGGCCGACCACCGCCAGCGTGGCCATGCCACGCTGCACGTCCATCCCCTCGAGCTCACGACGCGATAGTTCGAGGGCGAACGCCTTTTCCAGCGCCACACGCGCCTCCGCGCCACGTTCGGCCGGCACACACAAGCAGATCGAATGCTCCGACGAGGCCTGCGAAATCAACGTGACGGAAATGCCCGCCTGTTGGAGCGCCGCGAACGTGCGCGCCGCGATGCCGGGCACGCCCAGCATGCCATTGCCGGTGACCGTCACCAGCGCCTGACTGCGCACGATGGACAGCGCCTTCACCGGATAGCGCGTGAGCGTGTGGCGGACCGAGATTTCGGTGCCAAGGGCCGTCGGGTCCGCAAACGGTCGCACGAACACCGGCACGCGGACCCGCGCCAACGGAATGAGCGCGCGCGGATGCAGCACCTTCGCCCCGTAGTACGCCAGCTCGGCCGCCTCGCGCACGTTGAGCTGGGGCACGATCCGCGCCGACGGCACCAGTCGCGGATCGGTCGTCATCAGCCCTGGCACGTCTTTCCACAACGTGATCCGCTGCGCCCGCAGCGAGCGGCCCAACACCGTGGCCGTCAGATCGCTCCCGCCCCGACCTAGCGTAACCAAGGCGCCGTCGGTAGTTCCCCCGACAAACCCCGGCACCACCGGCAGCACGCGCTTCCGGAGCAACGGGCGCAGCTGTGCCCGGACTTCGCGATCGGTGGCGACCAGATCCGGGAACGCGCCGCCGAACACCCCATCGGTGCGAATGAGCGTGGCCGCCTCGACGTATGCCGCCTTGGCGCCGCGCGCGAGCAAACCGGCCACCACGAGACGCGCCGAGAGCTGCTCCCCACGCACCAGCAGGAAATCCTTCGTGCGCGGCGTCAGTTCGCGGAGGCTGGCCACACCGTAGCCGAGCGTGCGGAGCTCCTCGAAGGCCACGTCGAGTTCGCGCAGCAGTCGCGCTCGCACCCGGGCGTTGCCGATGATGCCGGTGGCGACGACGGCGTGACGCTTGTGCAGCTTCGTGACCTGCTCATCGACGGCGTCGACGTCCCCGGCTCGCGCCGACTCGGCAATCGCCAGCAGGGCGTCGGTGACACCCGCCAGCGCCGAGACCACCGTGACGACGCGGGACGGGCGGGGTTCGAGGATCAGGGCGATCGCGTGGCGCACCGCCGCCGCATCGGCCAAGGAGGCGCCGCCAAACTTGAAAACGTCGATCGCGGGAGACGGCGAAGCAGAACGGGTGCGCAGAGGCGGCATGGTGCAGCTGGAAAATGAGATCACTCGGACGCACTGGTCGGACGCCCGAGACGCGATGGCGAGACCCGCGAGGGACACATCCGCACACTACTCCGGGCCGGTTCACCTGTCCACACCGGTGCGCATCCACCTACTTTCCATGAGGCTTGTCTTAGCGCGACCATTCCGAGTCGCGTGTACATCCGTTCCCGTGGATATGACCGCACCTGTCGAAGCGCCACCTGCCCCGCTTGCGCCCCAGCCTGCCCCCCTGCCGGAGCGGCTCGCCGGGCTCGCACACCTCGCGCACAATCTGGCGTGGAGCTGGAATCGCGACGCACGGATGATCTTCAAGGAGATCGACGAGAGCCTCTGGCATCGGCTGCGCCACAACCCGATCCGCCTGCTCCAGCTCGCGGATCCAGCCCGTCTTGTGCAGCTCGCCGACGACACCGTTTTCTGCGCACGCTACGACCGCGCGATGCAGTGGCTGAGCTCGGAGCGCTCGGACGAACACACGTGGTACGCCCGCGCCTTTCCCGAGCTGCGCGGCCAGGCGGTCGCCTACTTCTGCGCCGAGTTCGGCGTGCACAACTCCGTGCCGATCTATTCCGGCGGCCTCGGCGTGCTCGCCGGCGATCACCTCAAGACGGCATCCGACCTCGGTATCCCGCTCGTGGCGGTGGGCATTCTCTACCGCCAAGGGTACTTCGATCAGCACATCCGGGTGGACGGCTGGCAGGAAGACTCGAACGAGGCGATTGATTTCAACACGGTACCGATCGTGCCGCTGCCGGGTAAGGACGGCGAGAAGCACCTCGTCACCGTACGAACCTTTGGTCGCGACATCAACATCCGCGTCTGGAAGATGCAGGTGGGTCGCGTGCCGGTGTACCTGCTCGACTCGGATCTGCCGGAAAACCATCCTGACGACCGGCCGTTACTCTCGAAGCTGTATTCGGGAGGCCCGGCGATGCGCCTCCGGCAGGAATGGTTGCTCGGCGTCGGTGGCGTGCGCGCCCTTCGCGCCCTTGGCATCGCGCCCGCCGCGTGGCACGCCAACGAAGGACACGCCGCCTTCATGATGGTCGAGCGCGTGCGCGAACTGTGTCAACAGGGCGTGCCGTACGCGGAAGCGGTGAAGCGCGTGCGGAACCGCAGCGTATTCACCACCCACACGCCGGTGCCGGCCGGCCACGACCACTTCGGCGTGAACGAAGTGCGCCAGTGCGCCGACGGCTACTGGAACGAGATGGGTATCGACGCCGACACCTTCTTGCGCATCGGCTACATGCCGGAGTCGGGAACCGGCGTGTATCACATGACCGCCGCGTCGGTGCGTCTCTCGCGTCGAGTCAACGCCGTGTCGCGTCGCCACGGCATCGTGACGCGTAACATGAGCCGTTCACTCTGGAACGGACGCGCTGCGGAGAACATCCCCGTGGGGCATGTCACGAACGGCGTGCACCTCGCGACGTGGATGGCCAATCCCATCATGAAGCTGCTGGACGATCATCTCGGTCCGGCGTGGGGACACAGCAGCGATCCCGCTCTGTGGGAACAGGTACTCACGCTCGATGACGAAGCGCTGTGGTTCACGCACACGCGTCTCAAGCATACGCTCATGCGCCTCGTGCGCGAAGAAGCGCGCAGCGCCTTTGCACGGCGGCAGATCGAGGCCACACAGCTCGTCGGCGCTGGCACGTTGCTCGACCCGAAAACGCTCACGATCGGGTTCGCCCGCAGATTCGCCACGTACAAGCGCGCCGACCTGATCTTCCGCGATGTCGAGCGCCTGCGCAAGCTCGTCACGAACGTGCAGCGTCCGGTGCAGATCGTCTTCGCCGGCAAGGCGCATCCGGCCGACAATCCGGGCAAGCAAGTGTTGCAGAACGTGTATCACTTCACGCGCGATCCGCGATTCGAGGGACGCGTGGCGTTCGTGGAAGACTACGGCATGCACCTCGCCCACCTGCTCGTGCAGGGCGTCGACTTGTGGATGAATCTGCCGCGCGTACCGCTCGAAGCATCGGGCACCAGTGGCATGAAGGCCGCACTGAATGGCGTGCCGCAGATCTCCACGATCGACGGCTGGTGGGAGGAAGGGTACGAAGGCAACAACGGCTGGGCCATCACACCGGAGGAAGACGACGAGGCGGGTATCAGCACGTCAACCCGTCTGTACGAGCTGCTCGAGCAGGAGGTGGTGCCGCGCTACTACGACCTCGACAAGAACGACCTGCCGCGTCGATGGCTCGCCACCATG
>CAITQY010000020.1 GCA_903894655.1 uncultured Gemmatimonadota bacterium | reverse complement strand
GTCGATCAGGAGCGTGAGCTCATCGAGCATGCGGTCAACGCTCATCTCGAGAAAGCCGAGTTCATCGGCGGATCGCACATCGGCGGATTGCCCGTTGGCGCGAGCCCTCAAGTCACCGCGTTCTACCTGCGCCATGCGTTTGCGCGTACGACGGATGCGCGCGATGAGCCTGGACGGCAGGTGAATGACTTGCTGTGCCACTACCACGAGGAGGACGGCGGCCAACAACACCTGTGGCCACGGTGCGGCGTCGGCGGGGCGGGCCTGCGCGTACGCAGCGCTGGCGACCAGGAATCCAGCGGCCGACGAGAGCGTGGTGAAATAGCCGAGGGCTGGTCCTCGATCGATCGAGTAGGGGACGATGGCCAGAATGTAGGCGATCACCAGGACGGGCGATCCCAACAGGTACACCATGCCACTGATCAACGCGGTGTCGAATGCCGCGCACACGTACATGAACCATCGCCGATGCCATCGGGTGGACGCGCCGATGCCAGCGAGGGCTGAGTTGGCGGCGATAGCGGTGCCGAACATCGCCAGCACGGCCGCCAGAGAGACATCAGTCAGGCCGAGTCGAGTACCCGCGATGAGGACACCGGCGATGACGATCGTGCTCCAGAACCGCCGTACGGCGACGATCCGGGAGGTCGCGATGTCCTTGGCACGCTCTTCGTCGAGGAGGGCCTGATGTGAGGGGTGGGCGCTGAGCGTGTGCATACGTCTATCAGACGCGTCATGCCCGAGTGCGGTATCAGCTCCGGCCTGAGGCCGTTGGCTTAGGCCGACGGCTTTGGCAAACGGCTTAGGCCGACGGGATCAGCGGCAGCAGATCGGTCGCGGTGACCAGGCTGATCACTTTGAGCCCAGCGGCTTCGAGGGCGTCGCGACCGCCTTCCTGACGATCAACCAGGGCTAGCACGCCCACGATCTCACCGCCGGCGGCGCGAATGGCCTCAACCGCTTTGAGGGCTGAGCCGCCCGTGGTGATCACGTCTTCCACGACCACGACCTTGTCGCCGGCTTGGAACGGGCCTTCGATCAACTTTCCGGTACCGTGCTGCTTGGCTTCCTTGCGGACGGTAAAGGACCGAACCATTTCCCCTGTGCCGGCTTCCGCTTCGAGGGCGGAGGCGTGGGCGATCGCGTAGGAAATGGGATCGGCGCCCAAGGTCAGTCCTCCAACCGAGTCCACCGGCCATCCGCTGTTGCGGAGGGCGGCGAGGGCCTCACGCCCGATGAGCATCTGCCCTTCGGGGCTCATCGTGGTGAGGCGGCAGTCCACGTACAGGGTGGAACGGCGGCCTGAGGCCAGCACGAAATCGCCCCGCTTGGCCGATCGTTCGGCGAGCAGGGTGGTTAGCTGCGTCGAAATAAGCCCTTCATTTTGCCGAAGAGTCCGCTCTTGTCGTCGCTGTCCGGCATGGTACCGCCCGTCTCGCTCGTCGCGCCGCTGGCCATCGTCGTGGTCTGCGCGGCGGCCTCGAAGGCCTCCGAAAAGTCCTTGACCGATGGGTACCGATCGCCGGGCTGCTTGGAGAGCGCCTTCATGACGACGTTCTCGACGGCAACCGGGAAGGTCATATTGGGCTTGGCCTTATTGAGCGGCACCGGGGACTGCGTGAGGAGCTGGGAAAACAGCTCGCGAGGCGACTTGCCGGTGAACGGCAGCGTCCCGGTGAGCAGGAAATACGCGATGGTGGCCAGTGAGTACTGATCGGCAGCGGGACCGACGAGCTCGCCTGACAACGCTTCCGGCGCCACATACATGAGCGTGCCGACGAAGAAGCCCGCCCGTGTGAGGCGCTGATCGGGGGTGGCGTCGGTATCGGCCGCGATGCCGAAGTCGAGCACCTTCACATGATGCGTCGCCGGATCGTACACCAGGTTTTCCGGCTTCAGGTCGCGGTGCACGATGCCAACATCATGCGCAGCCTGCACGGCGCCGCAGATCTGCGACATGATTTCGCCCACTTCCTTCGACGGGAGCGGTCCGGACTTCTCCGCGTACTTGTCGAGGATGTCTCCTGACGCCCATTCGATGGCGAGATAGTACCGATCGTTCTCGGACTGCCCGTAGTCTAGGGTGCGGACGATGTTCGGGTGTTCTATTCGTGCGCCGTACTGCGCTTCGCGGAGAAATCGCGCGACCGCGGTGGCGTCCAGCTGCAGCTTTTCGCGCAGCAACTTGAGGGCAACGGTACCGTGCTGAGCATGATCGGCGCGAAACACGGTGGCGGTACCACCTTCGCCGATCTTAGCCCGCAGCGTGTAGCCGGCCAATGTCGTTCCAACTAGCGTCTCGATAGTCACGGGGCGAACGTAACGTCGGCGTGCGGTACCAGCAAGACGCATCCGGACATAATGTGTTATCTGTGACCTATTCGTCAGATCGGCATGGCCCTCGCAGGTGATCAGCAACCACGGTGGACACTTGGTGTCTGAACGGACGGACCAATGCATTTCGTGAACTCACGCGCTTTGCCTTTTCGAATTCGCTCCGCGGCAGCGGCCACGATGGCGGCGGCCACAATGGCGGCCATGATGGCTGCCTGTTCCGGGAAGCGACCGGCCGTTGGACCGGGCTCAGCCATTCCGAACTCTGGTCCCGGCGGTGGAGCAGGTGCCGCCGGTGCGGCTGGTGGCGGAGTGGTGGCCGGATCCCCGGCCGATATGCAGCGCTTGTACCGCAGCATGGGCCTGATCGCGGGTACGGGGGCGATCCCGTTTGTATCGTCCGTGTCCTTCCTGCGGTCCCCTACCCCCGACAGCACTCTCACCCTGGTCGCCCTCAGCCTGCCGGCGCGCGTGCTGGGCTTCACGCGCCAAGGCGAGCGCTACGCCGCGAGCTACGTGGCGCGACTCGAAGTGCGACAGGGCTCCACGGTGGTGAAGCTCATTGAAGCCACCGAAAAGGTCTTGGTCCCCACGTTCCGCGAAACGTCGCGCACCGACGAAAGCATTATCTGGCAACAGTTCCTCAAGCTGGCCCCAGGTCGCTACAGCGTAGCGCTCAGCATCAAGGATGAGTCGAGTATTCGCAACGCCTCGGAAGAAGTACAGCTCGAGGTGCCGCGCCTGTCGCCCGACATGTTCGGGTCGCCGCTGCCGGTCTATGAAGCCATCCCGCGAAGCACGGCCGATTCCCTCCCGCGCCTGCTTGCCCGTCCCCGTTCTACGGTGGTGTTCGGACAGGATTCTGTGCTTCCGCTCTATCTCGATGCGGTCGGGTCGGCGGCGCCGACCCGGGCCCATCTGCGCATCACGGGCGACGGCGACACGCGACTGTTCGATACGGATATCGAATTACCGGCGCGCGGCGACGGACACAGCACCACGTACGGCGTGCCCGTGGCCAAGATGGGCATCGGCATCAACACCCTGCTGGTGAGCGTACCGGGACGCGCCGATACCGCGCGCGCGCGGGTACTCGTGAGTCTCGGCGATGATCTCCCGATCGCGTCGTTCGACGAGATGTTCGCGTATCTGCGCTACTTCACCACGGCCGACCGACTGAAGACGTTGCGCGACGCCACGCCCGCTTTTCGCCCTGAGGCGTGGGCGGCGTTTCTCAAGGCCACCGATCCCATTCCGGGCACGTCCGAGAATGAAGGACTGCGCGATTACTTCGCGCGCATTCGCGTGGCCAACATCCGCTTCCGCGACGACGGCCCGGTGGGTTGGCAGAGCGATCGCGGCACGGCGTTCGTGGCCCTCGGCGATCCCGATAATATCGTCGATACCGGCATGACCGATCCGAATGCGCGCGTACGCCAGCAGATCTGGGAGTATCGCGAGCTACGCGTGCAGATCGTGTTCATCGATCAGACGGGCTTTGGGCGCTGGCGTCTGTCTACGCAGGGACGGGCGGAACTCGATAACGCGATCCGCCGTCGCATGGCGTCGCGACAGTGAGCGAGGTGCAACGTCCCACCGCGCCGCGGCTGTTCCTGATCGATGGCTATGCCCTGATCTACCGCGCGTTTTTTGCGCTGATGACGCGCCCGCTGACCACCAGTCACGGCGAAAACACCTCGGCTGCCTGGGGTATTGCGACGTTCCTCAAGCGGCTTTTGGTCACGCACAAACCGGAGTTACTGGGTTGGGTGCATGACTCGGGCGCGACGTTTCGCGACGACCTGTATCCCGAGTACAAGGCCACGCGTGAGAAGCTCACTGACGAGTTGCAGGCCGACTTCGATCGGGGGCTCGAGCGTATCAATCAGCTGCTCGCCGCCTATAGCATTCCGGTCCTCGCGGTGCCCGGCTTCGAAGCGGACGATGTGATCGGCACCCTCGCGCGCAAAGGGGTGGACGCCGGCTACAACGTGGTGATCGTGTCGGGTGACAAGGATTTTCAGCAACTCGTGCGCCCGGGCGTGTGGCTGCTCAATCCCGGTCGCGGTGGTCCGGCCAGTGTGGAGGAGCAGTGGGTCGGCGTCGAGAACGCGAACGATCGGTTGGGCGTGCCGCCCGAGCGGGTGATCGACTATCTCGCGCTGGTGGGTGATTCGTCGGATAACGTGCCCGGCGTGAAGGGCATCGGTGAGAAGGGGGCGCAGGAGCTCATCGCCCAGTTCGGTCCGCTCGAAGAGATCATCGCGCACGTGCACGAGATCACGAAGAAGCGGCCGCGTGAAGCGTTGCTGGCGCAGGAAGCGGAAGCGCGCCTCTCCAAACAGCTGGTCACGATTCATCAGGACGTGCCGATCGCACTCGATCCGTCCACGTTGCAAATGAGTGCCCCCGATACGCAGGCGTTGCGTCATCTGTATCTGGAGCTCGAGTTCACCTCGCTGTTGAAGGAGCTGGGCGGGAGCGCGCCGAGCGCCGTCGTATCGCCGTCTGCGCTTGT
>CAITQY010000019.1 GCA_903894655.1 uncultured Gemmatimonadota bacterium | reverse complement strand
GCGTCAGTGCAGTGCCCATCGGAAGACTCTCAACAGAGGGGATTTCGCGCGTCACAACGACCGCGTCACAACGACCGCGTCACAACGACCGCGTCGCCAGGCCGAGGGGCTCCTCAAGGGACATGACGGAAAGCTAACGCGACTCGCGGATCAGCTGGGCCACGCGGGTCTCGAGTTCGCCCAGGGTGAACGGCTTGGCCAGCACCGGCCGACCGGTCAGGCGGATGAACCGCGACGCGGTGTCACTGTGCAAGTCACCGGTCATGAATACGATCCGGCGGGCCTGTTCGGGATCCCGTGACTCGATCAGCCCGTACACCTGCTCTCCCGTAATTCCCTTCATGCGGAGATCCAACAGAATCAGATCATACGAACGCTCCGTCAACAGTTCGAGCGCTTCGGAACCACCCTCGGCCACGTCAACCGCATAGCCCGTGTTCCGCAGGAATCGGCTGATCGCGCTCCGTAGCGTCACCTCGTCTTCGATCAGCAGAATCGATCCCGGGGCCGGGGCCACGGCGGCGGCGGCGCCGCCGATGGCGTCGATGGCGTCACCGGCGTTGGCCGGCGTGGCGATCGACGCCGGGAAGGAGAGCGTGAATGCCGCCCCTTCACCGGCGCGCGAGCGCACCTCCAGCGAGCCGCCGTGATCGCGCATGATCGCATGTGCGATCGTGAGGCCGAGTCCGCGGTTTCCCTGCGCGGTGCGCGTCGTGAACATCGGCTCGAGAATGCGCGCAAAATGATGCGAGGTGATGCCAGGGCCCGTATCCGTCACCTGCACGTCCACGCCCTTCTCCCCTTCACGGGTGATCACGCGGATCAGCCGTTCGCCGTCGAAGTCGACGAGCGCCTCCTCGGCGTTCACCAGCAGATTCGTTACGGCCTGATGGAGCTGCGTCGCGTCGCCGGAAATGGCCGGGAGATCCGGCGCGGCGGTGAACGCGACCACGATGCCATGCTCGCGCCGTCCGTAGCCATGCAACTCGATCGCGCGGCGGACCATGGCGTTCACGTTCACCAGTTGGCGCTCGCCTGAGGGTTGCGGCGCTTCCCCGGTGGCGTCGAGCAGCTGAGCCACGATCCGCGATGCCCGGCGCGCCTCGTCACGGATCTGCTCGATCACGCGACGATCTGGCGGCAGCATCGTCGGCGAGGTGGCCTGCAACTCCGCCACGGCCAGCAAGCTCGCCAGCGGGTTGTTCAGCTCGTTCGCCACGCGACTCAGCGACTGTCCCACCGCCGCCATGCGTGCCTGTTGCGCATTCGACTCGCGCGCGATCTCGTCGTTCGTCACGTCGCGGACGATGCCGAGTGCGCCCACGACTTTGCCCTGCTCGTGAATCGGCGCCGTCGTGATCATGCCCATGCGGGGACCGTTCGCGCCGAGGAATCGCATCTGCAGTCGGCGGCGGTGACCAGCGAGTGTCTCGGCCACCATCGCGAGGGCCGTCGGCCGGTCGGCCGGATGCACGAGCGACGAGAAGTGCTGATCAAGGACCTCGTCACGTGGCAGGCCGGCCTCGGCTAGTAAGCCCGCGTTCACCGAGGTGAACCGGCCATCCAGATCCACCGTGCAAATCGCGTCGGTCGCCGCTTCCACGAGCCGCGTGTACAACGACTCGGACCGCTCGCGGGCTCGCGAATCGGCGCGTCGCTCCGTGATGTCGTGCAGACAAGCGACGGTGCCCGTGACCTGCCCCAGTTCGAACAGCGGCGCCGAGCTCACGCGCACCAGGCGACGCTCGCCGTCGGCGCGCAGTACCTCGCATTCGTACTGCTGTCCTTCGCCCTCACGGGCCAGCCGTTCGAACGCCTGCACGCTCTCGATCCAGTCGGAGGGCGTGAGGTTCGTGACCGCCTCGCCCTCGAGATTCGGCCGCTGGAACAGCATGTGCGATGCCGGATTCGCGAAGGTGATGCGCCCCTCGAGATCGGTGATCACGATCGCGTCCGACACCGTATCGAGCACCTTGCGATGTCGTTCCGCCAAGCGGTGTGAATCCGTCACATCGTCGAACGTGATGACGCAGCCGCCATCGGGGTGTGGTGCCGCCAGCAGTGAGAACAGGCGGCCGGTGGTGTTATCGCGCACGAGTTCGCGCGTGGGCACGCCTTCCGCCAACGCCCGGGAGATGAATCGATCGACGACGCTCGCATCGAGCGTGTCGCTGCCGCCCACCAGCGCATCGCGGAAGCGGCGACCCAGCAACGCCGGAATCGTCGTGCCACACAGTTCCGCTGCCCGCACGTTGCAGCGGCTCACGGTCAGCGATTCCTCGAGCACCACAATGCCGCTGGCCGTGCTGTCGAACGCCACCTTCCACTCGCGCGTCGCCTTCTCCACTTCTTCGAACAGGCGCGCGTTCACGATCGCGACCGCCACCTGATCGGCGAGACGCTGCAGGACCTTGCCATCCTCCTGATCGAACGGGCGATCGCGATTGATCACGGCGATCGAGCCGATCGTGCCGCGGCCCGTGATGAGCGGGGCAATCACCATGCGCTGAATCGGCGCGCGATGCTGCATCATCCGATAAAGTGCGGTTTCGGTGCTCCCGTCGTTCAAGATGATCAGCTCGTTCGACACGACCGAGCGTCCGATCACACTGCCGGTAACGGGCAGATGCACACCGCTGAGCACATCGGCGCTGCCAATCGAGGCCACGATGTGCAGATACTCGCCGGTCCGCAGCGCGACACACGCGCCTTCGACGCCGAGCAGCGAAACCGTATGCCGCAAAATGAGACGCAGCACTTCACCGAGGCGGAGCGACTCGCCGACGGCACGCGCCACATCGGCCAGCGCCTCAGTCGTGCGCCGTTCGCGCTCGCTCTCGGCGTATCGGCGGGCGTTGGCGATCGCGGTGGCCGCCTGCGATGCCATCGTGGCCAGCACTTCCTCGTCTTCGTCCGTGTACACGTCGGCATTCGTGGAGTGCACGGTGAGCACGCCGAGCAATCGAATGCCCACACGCACCGGCACCGCTAGCACCGACGTGGCGGCGCCCGATTCCCCGACCACGTCGTACATCGAAAGCGGCGGGATGAGGCCAGCGCGTTCACGGGCACGATCGGCGTCACGATCGCCCACACGCACCGGACGTCCGGTACGCGCCACTTCCGCCACGATGCCATCGCCCAGACGCACCGGACCCCGAGTCCGTTCCACGCCGCGCACCACGCGTAGCGCCGTGGTGAGGATATCGGCGTCGAGATCCGGGATCAGGACCGCCACGCCATCGGCGCGCACGGCCAGCTGCACCTGACGCATGAGTTCGCGCATGATCTCGTGCTCGTCAAGCGAGCGCGTGAGCGACGCACCGGCCTCCTGCAATCGCAGGAGCCGCTCGTGACGCCGCTCGGCCAAGGCCCGCAGAGCGTCATAGGCCACGCGCGCCGCGAGATGGCGCGTAATGGCACTGATGTCGCGCCGACAGACTTCGCTGGGCCGACGACCGTCCCGAGGACCGGCCAGCTTCACGATGCCGAGCAGCTCACCATCTGACCCGCGCAGAAGCACCACGATCAGATCAGTGGGCAGCCATGTATGACCGTCGCCGGCCACCTGTGGTTCGGCGCCGAAGAACTCGCGGGCAACCCACGGATCGCTCCCGTCGAGCAGGTGCAGGTCACCGACGCGGAATCGCTCCAGATGGGATAGGCGACGACGCCACACGGCGCCCGGCAACGGCTTCAGGGCGAGCCCGGTGAGCGATGCCGTTTCCGGCAGCCCGGCCCGCACCACCGAGAGCGGATTCAACGACGCGTCGCGCAGCGAGATCACCACCCGGTCGAAACCCATCCCGTGCAGCAGCGCTGCCGTGACTTGCACGCGCGCCGGCGTCGACTCGGCGCGATCAATCTCGTCGAGCGACTCGGTCAGCGAGAGCACCGAGAGACTGGAGGGGGGCATGGTTAGTGACATCTAGCACACGAAGACGAACGGGGACCGCCGGTCGAAACAAGATACCACCGAGCCTGACCGAACTCAGAACGTCCAGCTACGAAAGAAGTCGATACCGATCTGCGGCGGCGTCTGTTGGAACGTGCGGCTGATCCCCAGTCGCCCGCAGGCTTGGGCACTGGAGCCCGGTTCGAGCCCAAGCGCCACACTCAGCCCCGCCTCGAAGCGCCGCTCCACCTTCACCCCAAGTCCCTGCGCAAACAGGGACAGCGCGTCGCCGCCGCCCGACGTCTGACTGGACAACCCACACAGCCCGGTGCTGAAGGTGAAGTAGGTATTGCGGGCTATTTGACCGCCCACACCGACGCGAGTGGAGGCCAGGATCCCAAGGCCATTCTCGCGCAGATTGGCGGCGTCCCCGGGATTGAGGGCCGTCGGCTCCACCTGCACCACATCGAAGCGGCCGCCGGCCAGTCGGCTCGACAGATAACTGCCCGCCAACCGGAGGGCGAGCGTGGCCCCCTGCTCGGCGTACGGCGTGCCCAACAAGGCGTAGGCCGGCTCGCCGGTCACCAGATAGCTCAACATGTCGCTCTCGGGGAGCGGCGGGTTGTCGGCGCTGGACAGCGCCAGGGTGGGCCGGTCGATTGTCCCCGCGATTTTCACGCGAATACGCACGTCCTGCCGATTGGAATTCGGGCGCGTTTCCCGGATCGTGTGGAGCGCGGTGATATCAAGCGTGGGCTCGAGGTCAGGATCCCCAAAAAAGCGCACGAGGCCACGCTCGACTTCGAAGCCGGGGCGGGCGATACCGAGGTTGAGCTGATAGGTGCCGCGATCCACCGTGAGCGAGTCGGCCAACGCGAGCCGCGGCACCTGCCCGTCGCGCGACAACGCGCGCGTGACGCGCAGACCGCCGCCCAGCTTGAGGTTGGCCTCGGGAGAGCGCAGCCACACATCGTCGCCAATACTCACGCGCACGTTATCGAGCTGGAGGTTCTGCATGAGCGCCCGCGGTGCCGATGGCAGCAGTCCATTCACACCGAAGCGGCTGGTATCGATGACGTCGACATTGTCGGTGAGATCGAGCGCCCGGCGTTGCGCGAGCGCGCGGATGTAGACGCGGCCGCGATCGATCCGCACGGCGCCCTGCACCCGTGGTGCGTCACGCGATCCCGTGAGCGTGATCGGCGTGGTGGTGGTCATCACGATCGAGGCGGTACGCGGCTTGTCGACCGCCTGAAACGCATTGGCCGCGAGTCGCAGGTCGAACGTCGGATTGGCGATTTCCCGGATGCCGATCGAGCCGCTGATCCCGATCGAGTCACGAGGGGTACCGCTCGTCGCCCCGATGCGGCGCACCAGAATGCTGTCACCGAGTAGGCCGATGTCGGCGCGCGCCTGGTCGAGGCGAATGCCAAGATTGTCGAGCGACAGCGACGCGCTGTCGAGCCGCACCTCACCGCGTAGGCGGGGACGATCCCACGTTCCGGTGAGCGCGACGTCGGAGAACAGCGTACCGCGGGCGCGCGTGACGTCGGGGAACACCGACTCGAGCAGCGTGAGGTCGGTCTGTGCTGTCACGATACGACCGGTGAGCGGTTCCTCGAGCTGACGTTTCCGGTTGCTCACGAGTGCGAGGTCGAGCGGCAATGAGGCGGAGGCCTGCAGCGCCGGCTTGCCACCGAGACGCAACGCGCCATCGACCTGCAAACGCAGCGAATCGTAGTGCGCCGTGGCGAACAGATCCCCGAAGCGCACGCGACCGACGACGGCGTCACGCAGGTCGACCGTCCCATCGATGCGCGGCTGCTCACGCGTGCCACTCAAGGCGAGGGTGGCCGATGCGGTTCCGCGCGTGAGCCCCGAGGTGCGCAGCAGACGACCGATGTCGGCGAGGGCGACGCGATCGGCCTCGAGGCGACCGTTCACGACCCCGCCCGCCGCCAGCTCACCACGGATCGCGATGCGACCGGTGTCGGTGTGCTGCAGCACGAGGGAGTCGAGTGATCCCAAGGTCCCATTCGCGCCGGGCATAAAGCGCAGCATGGCCGGCGCCACCACGGTGAAGCCACGCGGCTGTACGGACGCGCTATCCACTCGCAAGGTCAGCGTGTCGATGTTGACGACGGTGGAGTCACCGTTACGCGCCACGCCGCCGGCAATCACAACGCGCGATTCCGAGGGCGTGCGCATCTGCACGCCGAACCGTTCGGCGAGACCACCGCGGAGGGTGGACTGCCCGGCCGCCGAGGCGATGTCGATGCCGGCGAACTGCGCTGAGTCCATCGTGGCGGAGAGCGCGCCATTGGCACCGCGCAACAGATCACGCACGGAGAGATCGACCGATGCCCGCTGCGTGCGCGAGGTCGCGACGATCACGTCGCGCGCATCGCCACGAAGCCGCAGATCAAGTCCGCGCGTATCCAGCGTGTCGATCGAACCGGACAGCTGTGCGGACAGTTCGACCGAACCGCGTAACGTGTCACTGGCCAGCACGAAGGCGCGCTTGGTGGAGTCGGCTGGCGACAGCCACTGCCGCAGTCCACCCAGCGAGTCGACGATCATCGCAATCGAGAGCGAATCGCGCTTGGCCTTCGTGATCCCGAGACCGCCCTGCGCGGTCAGTCGCACCGCCGAGCTTTCGATCGTGAGCGTATCGACGCGTACGTGCCCGGAGTCGAAGGACACGACGGCGGTGCCGCCGAAGAGCCGCGCATCGGCCACACGCGAGAACTGATCGACCGTGGCACGCAACGAGCCGCGCAACGTCTCGATGGTGACGGCGCTCAGGTCGACCGTCCCCAGCATTGAGAGCGAGGTGATTGGGTAGCCATTATCGCCGAGCAGATTCTGCAGATTGCCGCCACGCATTCGCCATTCACCCGTGGCGCCCATCTCCGGCTCGAGCGCGTCGGCCCTGCCCACGAACGAGAGCTCACCACCTTCGCCTGCGAGCGTGGTCTGCACGTTGAACATCTCGGCCATGCCGGATGCCTTGATGCGACCCACGGCCGAACCGCGCAGCGGCAGCGACGGATACGAGCGCGACATCGTGGTGTAGGACAGTGGGACGGCCTGCATATCGACGTCGAACTTCACGCCTTCGGTTACCAGGGTGAAATGCCCGTCACCGGTGAAGCGTGACGGCAGGCCGGGGCCATCCACGTGCTCGATATCGGCCTTCGAGAAGAAGGCGTCGTACCAGAGCGAGTCGAGGCGCATGGTGCCGCGCGCGACGCCGTTGAGCTCGGGGAACAGCGGATTCACAAAGCGCGGCGTACGCATGTCGAGCTGTTGAAGCTCGAG
>CAITQY010000018.1 GCA_903894655.1 uncultured Gemmatimonadota bacterium | reverse complement strand
TCTCGATGTGCACGGCACCTGTGGTGCCTGCTACGAGTGTCTGGTCACGAAGCAGACCACGCGCTGCCCGCACCGCAAAGTGTATGGCATTTCGTATGGGGTGGCCGACGGCCCGCTGGGGGGATGGGCGGACCACATCTGGATGAAGCCGGGGGTGAAGCTGCTGCGGCTGCCGCCGTCGGTGGATCCGGCACAGTTCATCGCCGGTGGCTGCGGGCTGGTAACGGCCACGCATGCGGTGGAGCGCGGGGGGGTGCGGCTGGGTTCTACGGTGGCGGTGCTGGGGGTGGGGCCGGTGGGGCAGGCGGCGATCGCGCTGTCGGCGTTGGCCGGTGCGCAGTCGGTGATCGCGGTGGGCGGACCGGATGCGCGGTTGGACTTTGCGCGGCGCATGGGGGCGACCGCGGCAATTTCGCTCGATCTACCGCATGAGGATCGCGTGGCGGCGGTACGGGCCGCCAACGACGGGCGTGGGGTGGACGTGGTGATCGAAGTGGCCGGCGATGCGCGGGCGGTGGGGCAGGCGCTCGATCTCGTGCGCGACGGCGGCGTGGTGGTGGTGGCGGGGCAGTACACCGACGCCGGGCCCGTGGCGATCAATCCGCATTGGCAGATCAACCGGAAGCACGTAGAAATCCGCGGCTGCTGGGGGTGCGACTACTCGCACTTTCACCGGTCGGTGCAGCTGCTGGCGCATCAAGGTGGGCAGCTGCCGTGGCTCGACGCCGTGTCGCGTCGCTTTTCGCTGGAGGAGGCCAACGCGGCGCTCGCGGCGGTGGCCAATCGCGAGGTGGTGAAGGCGCTGATCGTGCCGGGGTAAGCGTGCGGTGGTGGGCGACGGCGGTGTGTGCCGGATCGCACCGTCTTGCTCTGCTGCGGCGAAGTGCCTGCGTAGCGTCCGCCATGCAGGGATCGTATGCAGGCGAATGGGCGTTATGCCGCTAGCTTTGAGTTGACATGTGTCACGTGACACAGTACACTTCCGTGTGATCAAGACATTTGCCGACCGCGCGACTGAAGAGCTCTTCCGGACTGGAAAGGCGAAGCGAGTGCCGGTGGATGTGGCTCGGCGCGCGCTACGAAAGCTGGAAGCGATCAATGTGGCAACGCTGCTTTCCGATTTGCGCGTACCGCCTGGGAATCGGCTGCACGCGCTTAAGGGCGATCGAGCGGGGCAGTATTCGATTTCCGTTAACGATCAGTGGCGCATCTGTTTTCGCTTCGAAGATGGCGATGCGCATGATGTCGAGTTCTGCGACTATCACTAACCGGAGCCCCTCTCGCATGAGCATCCCCAACACGCGTCCACGCGAACGCCGGCCGATTCACCCCGGCGAAATTCTTCGCGAGGATTTTCTGCCGGAATACGGGCTCTCCGTTACCGCACTCGCCGAGTCCGCCGGTGTGTCTCGGCAGTCGATGAATGAGCTGCTGCGAGAGCGCCGCGCGCTGACCCCAGAAATGGCGCTGCGGCTCGGCAAGCTGTTTGGTAACTCGCCCGAGTTCTGGCTGAATCTGCAGCGCAGCGTCGACCTGTGGGATGCTGCACGCGGGTTGAAGCGCGAAATTGCTCACATTCAACCCTTGCAAGTCGCATAACGATGCTTGCTGCAGTCGGGCGTGCATGGTGATGTCTTTAATGGTGGAAGGCTCCACCGTGAGCGGATTCCGGTCCAGGATCACGAGGTCGGCGCGCTTGCCCACTTCGAGCGAACCCTGAGTGTCTTCTTCGAAGTGTTGATAGGCCGACCACAGCGTCATGGCCTTGAGTGCCTGTTGTGGGGTGATCCGATGCTCGGGACCGAGCACATAGCCGCTGCGCGTGGTGCGATTCACGGCGCTGTCGAAGATGCGCATGGAGTTCGGAAACGTGACCGGCTAGTAAATTGGCGGCGCCCGCACCCGTTGCCCCGTCTTCCATGCCTGACACACCGAAGGTTAGTAGAACGGCCATTCCGAGCCACTGGTCTGCACCCCCAGACTTCACGAAATGATCATGCGCCGATCCCTGTTCCTCCTCGCCGTCGCGGCATCGTCGCTCCTCACCGCGCCGCTCCCCGCCCAGCAGGTCGTGGTGTGCGGGACCGAGGAGCTCTTCATCCTCGACGTGGCCACCCCAACGCCGCGGAAGGTGTGGAGCTGGCGGGCCCGCGAGCGGCCGGAGCTCCCCGAGGACATGCGCGGCAGGTTCCAGACGATTGCCGAGTGCAAGCCCAGTGCGGACGGGCGTCGCCTGCTGATCGCGTCGTCATCGCATGGCGCGGCCGTCATCGATCGGGTCACGGGGCACGTGGAGTTTCATGCGATCGCCATGAACGGGCATTCGATCGAGCTGCTGCCGGGAAACCGCGTGGTGATCGCCGCGTCCCACGTTGCCAACGGCACGGGCGACCGGCTCAGCGTGTACGATCTGGATCGATCAGGCGTGGAGCTCTTCCACGTGGACACGCCGTGGCCGCACGCCGTGATCTGGGACGCGGCGCGACAGCTCCTGTGGGCCGACTCCCAACGCGATGTCGTGGGCTATCGGCTCACCGACTGGGGCACCGCCACGCCGCGGCTCACACCGGCGATCGTGGCGCCGCTGCCGGACATCAACGGGCACGACATGATGCCGGTCCCCAATTCACCGCACCTCATCCTCGCCACAGCCGCGCACACGTGGCTGTTCGACCGGGACACCCACCAGTTCACCAAGCATCCGCGGCTCGGCGACGCCGCCAAGGTGAAGTCGGTGCACGTCGACCCGGCCAGCAAGCGCCTGCTCTGGGTTCAGGGAGAGGGGACCGTATGGTGGAGCGATGTGCTGCGCCTCCACGACCCGGATACCACGATCACCCTGCCGGGTGTGAAGGTGTACAAGGTGCGGTGGATGCCGCCGTTGCTGGACGTGGTCCGTCCCCGCTCCACGCCCTAATATCGCTCGGCCTGTGCGTTCATGGCCTCGTGCGAGGCCCGCAGACGCGGACCGCAGACGCGGACCGGCCGCGCTGGCGGAGGCCATCGGTGACGCGGTCACATCCCTCGCTAACGAGAGCCCTGCATTTAAAGAATTGTTTACAATGCGTATACTTCACATATGGCTCCTTTCCCCCTGCCGGCCGCGACGCTCGAGACTCTGTGGGCGCGGCTCACGGCGCTGCTGGGCGATCGCTGCACCCGCTCCGACAGTGAGCGGGAACGGCATGGCCGCGGAGAGGGACGACGGGAGGTGCATCGCCCGGACCTCGTGGTGTTTCCGCATTCCACCGACGAGGTGGCCGAGATTATGCGCCTATGCACCGACCATCGGGTGCCGGTGGTCCCCTTCGGCGCCGGCAGTTCGCTGGAGGGGCAGGTCGACGCCCTGTTCGGGGGCGTCAGCATCGATCTCACCGGCATGAATCGCGTGGTGCGCACCAGTGCGGCTGACTTGGATGTGACCGTACAAGCGGGGGTCACGCGCCGGCAGTTGGTGCACGCGCTCAAGGATACCGGCACCACGTTTTTCGTGGACCCGGGCGCCGATGCCACCATCGGCGGCATGCTCGCCACTGGTGCCTCGGGCACGACCACGGTGCGCTACGGCGCCATGCGCGACAACGTGCTCGGGCTCACCGTGGTGCTGGCCGACGGACGGATTATCCGCACGGGGGGACGCGCCCGGAAATCATCGGCCGGCTACGATCTCACCCGACTGTTCGTGGGCTCCGAAGGCACCCTCGGCATCATCACTGAGGCCACCCTGCGCCTGCACCCGGTGCCCGATGCCATCGCGGCGCTCATCGTGCGTTTTCCCACGGTGGGGGCGGCCGTTGAGGCGGTGGTGGCGATCCAGCAGTGTGCGCTCCCGCTGGCCCGCATGGAGCTGCTCGACGCCATCACGGCGCAAACGCTGAATGCATTCGTGGGGGCCGACCTCCCCGAGGTGCCGCTGCTCTTCCTCGAGATCCACGCGTTCAGTGCGGCCGCGCGCGACGAGCAGCTGCAGGCCGTGCACGAGCTCCTCGAGAGCTGCGGCGGTGTGCTGCACGACACGGCCACAGCGGAGGGCGACCGTCAGCGACTGTGGGATGCTCGGCACAAGGCCTTCTACGCCGGCGCGGCCTCCCGTCCGGGCGTGGAAGTCATCACCACCGATGTCTGTGTTCCGATCTCCTCGTTGGCGGCCTGCATCGCCGACACCCGTGACGATCTCGAGGCGCTTGGTCTCACGCCGCCGCTCGTCGGACATGTGGGCGACGGCAATTTCCATCTGCTGCTGCACGTCGATCGCGAGGATGCCGCCGACGTGGCGATGATCGACGCCGTCGTGACCCGTCTCACGGCGCGCGCCCTGCGCTATGGCGGCACGTGCACGGGCGAACATGGCGTTGGCTACGGCAAACGGGACTCGCTGCGCAAGGAACACGGGGACGCCCTGCCCGTGATGCGGGCGATCAAGCAGGCGTTGGACCCACTCGGTTTGCTGAACCCCGGCAAGATTCTGCCGGACGACGACCTGATACCTCGGCTGGGAGATGAGACATGAGTGTGGCCACTGACATCGTGCGGCATGCCGTTGATCCCGTGGCGCCGTGGGTCGTGCAACCGGGGGCGGACGCTCTCATTCAGGAGCTGCTGCGCGATGCGCTGACGCTGTTACCGGAGGCGGCGGGCTTCAGTGCGCGTCTGCACGCCGAGACCGGTATCCGACTCATCGACGTGCTCGATCACATCGTGGTGGCGCCGTCACGTGTTACGCCGGCCCAGCTCACGCACACGGGCTTCACGGTGCACGGCGATCACCCCACGGTGGGGATTCATGAGCGCGGCATCTTCCCCGACGTGGTGATCCGTGCGCACGCGCGGCTCACGCTGGCGATGCAGGTGGAGTCGGTGGCCGACTTTTGTGCCGCGCAGCAACTCGATGTGGTCATCGAGGGCGCGCCGGGTGGCACGTACCGACGCGCGGTGGCGTGGCATAACGCGCACGCTGAACTGCTCGTGGTGGAGCGTCATGGTCATGTGGGCTTTGAGTTACCCACACACGATGCCGCGCAGTTGGTGGCGGCGCAGATGCACTGGGAAGCCTTCCGTACACGTCGTCGTCTGTTCGATGATCCCGGCGCGGGGTTCGATGCCACCGAGGCCTTGGTGCAACGGGCGGTTGATGCGTTGGGTCCGCATTGGAGTTGTGCGCTGTTTCTGCGTGCCGAGCGTGAGTACTGGGAGCGTCGCAACCAGACGGCGCGCGTGCAGAAGGCCCGACAGGATGCCATGGGCCTAGGCTGGTGCAACGATGACCACCACACCTACGACGCGTCGCGGGAGTGGTTTTCTCGCACGATCAACGTGCTCGAGCTGCTGGGGTTCCGCTGCCGCGAGCGCTTCTACGCCGGCGCCGAAGCGGGGTGGGGATCGCAGATTCTCGAGCAGCCCGTGCTCGGCACGGTGATCTTCGCCGATATCGACCTCGCGCCCGACGAGCTGGTGGGAGACTTTGCCCACTCGCCGGAGATGCAGCCCCTCTCCACCATGCGGCGCGCGGGGTTGTGGTGTGCGCTGCACGGCGAATCGATGCTCGAGGCAGGCATCAACCACCTCGAGTGCACGTACGATCAGCAGGCCCTGCGCGCGCAGCTGAAGGACATCGGCATCACCATGATGGCGCCCTTCTCCAACTTCCCGCACCTGTACCAGGAGCTGTCGGAGGGGGAGTGGTGGCCGGTGCGCCCGGCGCGCATCGACGCCTTGCTGGCGGCCGGCATCATCACCGAGGAGGCCGCGCGCGACTTTCGTGAGCGTGGCGCCATTGGTTCACACCTGGAGAATCTCGAGCGCAATTACGGATACAAGGGATTCAATCAGCCCGGTATCAGTGAGGTGCTGCGCATCATCGACCCGCGCGAGTTCGTGCAGTCGGTGGCGTAAGCCGGGGGCGTAGAACGCCGCCCGCCGATTGGTGCGGCGCGTCCCGCGGCCGCAGATTGTGCGAGCCCACTTTTGTCCCTCACACCGCCCCGTCTATGCAACGCCTGCTGCTTGCCCTCTGCCTGCTGATCCTCGCCCCGCGCTCCGCGTTCGCGACGTGGTCGGTGATTGCCATCGACACGAAAACCGGACAGGTGATCATCGCGTCGGCCACCTGCGTGCGGCAGTCGGCGTTTCCGCTGCGCACGCCCGTTGCGGCGCGCGATCTCATGGATTTGCAGGCGGTGATCGTGCCCGGCGTGGGCGTGGCCGCCTGTCAGGCGGGCGCTGACAACACGCGCGAAAACCAGATGCTGGTGTACCGCGAACTCAAGAAGGGCACACCGCCCCAGCAGATTCTCGAGATGCTCAAGCAGGACCCCAACATCGAGCGCCGGCAGTTCGGCATTCTGGCGTTCCCCAACGGCGGCACGATCACCGCGGCCAACAACATGGCCGGCTTTAACGGCAGCGGAAATTCGCCGTCGTCGCTCTTCTTCGGTGGACAGGTTGGGGACTTTTTCTATCAGGTGCAGGGGAACACGCTGCTGGGCTACGACGTGGTGCACAAGGCGGCGCTGGCCTTCAGCCGTGCGTCGGGCACGCTGGCCGATCACGTGATGGCGGCCATGGAAGCGGCCGACGAGAACGGCGGTGACAAGCGCTGCAACTGCGCCAACAACCCGCTGGAGTTCGTGCCGTGCGACAATAAGACGGCGCATGTGTCGTATATGGCGATCGCCAACAAGGACGACCAACTCGGCGTTACGCACAGCGACGGCGCGTACTACGCCGTGCTCCGCGCGTCCGACAACGACATCG
>CAITQY010000017.1 GCA_903894655.1 uncultured Gemmatimonadota bacterium | reverse complement strand
GCGACCGCGAAGCCTTGACACTTGATGGACCCGTAGGACCGATTTCGCACTCACGTGCGCACCGAAATCGCTGGCATCTAGAGCGCTTGGGCCACACCCGTTCCCATCCCGAACACGGTCGTTAAGCCAAGCAGCGCCGATGGTACTCCGGTCGAGAGACCGCGGGAGAGTAGGCCGATGCCGGCACCTTGCGAAGCCCCCGTCACCGATCCTTACGGATTCCGGTGGCGGGGGCTTCTGTGTACCACTACCCTTCACTCCCACGTCCCATTCACCCGAACCTGAGTTCATGACACGGGCTGGTATCGTAACGGTCGCCGGTTTCCCTAATGCCGGCAAATCCACCCTGCTCAACCGACTCGTCGGTGAAAAGCTCGCGATTACGTCGAGCAAAGCGCAGAGTACCCGCCACCGAATTCTCGGCCTGCGGACAGAGAACGACACGCAGATGGTCATTCTCGACACACCCGGGCTGCTCGAGCCTAAGGATACGCTCCATAGCGCGATGCGGAACGCCGCGCTCGCCGCGGTCCGCGACGCTGACGTCCTCGTGCACGTCGTGGACGCCACGGCGACCATTCCGAGCGATTTCGCCACTGCAGCAGGGCTCGAGCGCGCACCGCGCGCAAACGTGCTGCTGGCGCTGAATAAGATCGATCTGATCGATGAGCCAAGAAAGTTCGTACTCCTCGAGCATTATCCGGACGCCGTGCTGCTGTCGGCGCACACGGGTGACGGGATGGATCGCCTCGTCAAGGCGATCACCGAGCGCCTGCCCGAAAGTCCCTTTCTCTATCCCGCCGACGAACTCTCCACGCAGCCGGTGAAGTTCTTTTGCGCGGAGTTCGTGCGCGAAACAGCGCTCGAGCAGCTCGGGGACGAATTGCCGCATGCGCTCGCCTGTGAAATTGAGGAGTTCCGCGAGGGCTCTACTCCGCTGTACATTCGGGCGGTCCTGCACGTCGAACGCGACAGCCAGAAACGGATTGTGATCGGAGCCAACGGACAGCAAATCAAGAAGCTTGGCCGCGTAGCGCGCGAGAAGATCGAGCGCTTCGTCGGGCAACCCGTGTATCTCGATCTGTGGGTGAAGGTTCTCCCCAATTGGCGTCGGAATCGAAACGCCGTGCTGCGGTTGGGATACGGCGACCCGAACGATAAGACGTGAGACCCGGGCGCCCGTGGCTTCAGCGGTGCGTTCGCGCGGCTGTCGTGCTCGCACTCAGCGTGAGTACGGCGGTGCACGCCCGTGCGCAGAACGGGGGGCTCTTCTTGCTCGTCCCGTTCGGAGCCCAGGCGGTCGCCCTCGGTGAAGCCGTCGTGGCTGATTCCACGTTGGGCACGGAGGCCATGTGGTGGAACGCGGCTGCGTTGGCGCGAATCGGGAAGAAGGAAGTCGCCGTGCACCATTCGCAAACATTGATCGCCACGAGCGATATGCTCACGTTTGCGCTTCCGTCGCGTGTACTGGGGACAATCGCCGCGTCGGCATATCTGGTGAACTACGGTGACCAGGCGGCGACCGATCCTGTGAACGGCACCGAAATCGGTACGATCACCAACCGCAACTACCAACTCGCGCTGTCGTACGCGACACCGGTTGGCCGGCGGCTGAGCGCCGGCGTCACGTATAAGTTCATCATGCTGCGCTTTCAGTGTACGGGCATCTGCGGCAACGTGCCCGTGATTTCTGGCTCCACAAGCGCGCTGGATCTTGGCGCGCAGTACGTGCTTCCAACGGCGCTGCCGGTCACCATTGGGGCGTCGGTGCGAAACATAGGGCCAGCTTTGCAAGTGAAAGATGCGGAGCAGGCAGACCCGCTCCCGCGAGTATTTCAGGTCGGAGCGAAAGCGCGGCTGCCGGTGCAGTCGCTCACCGAGGCCGGTGCGTCGCTCGATGTCACGATGGACGTGCAGCGGGCTGCGGCGCTGGATGGTGCCGCCGGCGGCGTTGGTGTGGTGTTGGGGTATCGAG
>CAITQY010000016.1 GCA_903894655.1 uncultured Gemmatimonadota bacterium | reverse complement strand
TGGCGAACGCTCAGCACATTTCAGTGAAGCTGTTGTTCATCCGTGGTCATCCGCGCCGATCCGCGGTTCAGCAGTTCGTAAAACAAAACCGCCCCCGAGCCAATTGCTCCGGGGCGGTTTGCCATTCAGCCGCGCTCGTGAACGCCGAGCCTCAGCCCTTTGGACCCGCGCCCAGAATCGCCGGCGACACCGCGGCGCCGAACTTCGTGATGTTGTCGCGGAACATGCCGGCCAGCTTGCTTGCCTGCGCGTCGTAGGCGGCGCCGTCGGCCCACGTGCGACGCGGGTCGAGCACGTCGCTCGGCACGCCATCCACGGCGTTCGGCAAGTGCAACCCGAAGATCGGATCGGCGGCAAAGCTGGCGTTGGCCAACGAACCGTCGAGCGCCGCACGCACCATCGCGCGCGTGTAGCTCAACTTCATACGCGAGCCCACGCCGTACGCCCCGCCGCTCCAGCCGGTGTTCACCAGCCACACCTGGGAGCCGTGCGTGCGCAGCAGTTCGCCCAGCATTTCGGCGTACTTCGTGGGGTGCCACACCAGAAACACCGCGCCGAAACAGGCCGAAAAGGTGGCCTGCGGTTCCGTGACGCCACGCTCGGTACCGGCCACCTTGGCCGTGTAGCCCGACAGGAAGTAGTACATCGCCTGTTCGGGTGTGAGCTTGGCGATCGGCGGCAGCACGCCGAAGGCGTCGGCGGTGAGGAACACCACGTTCTTTGGGTGTCCACCGCGGCCGCTCGGCACGTGGTTCTTGATGTAGTGCAGCGGGTACGATGCGCGCGTGTTCTCGGTGATCGACTGGTTGGCGAAGTCCACCGAACGCGACGGCTCGTTGAGCACCACGTTCTCGAGCACCGTGCCGAACATCTGCGTGGTCTGATAGATGTCGGGCTCGTTCTCGGGCGACAGGTTGATCACCTTCGCGTAGCAGCCACCCTCGAAGTTGAACGTGCCTTCGGGAGACCAGCCATGCTCGTCGTCGCCAATGAGTCCACGCGTCGGGTCGGCCGACAGCGTGGTCTTGCCGGTGCCCGACAGACCGAAGAACAACGCAGTGTCGCCGGCGGGTCCGATGTTGGCCGAGCAGTGCATCGAGAGCACACCCTGCTTCGGCAGCAGGTAGTTCATGACGGTGAACATCGCCTTCTTGAGTTCACCGGCGTAGCGCGTGCCGCCGATCAGAATCGTACGTTCGGCGATGTTCAGCACGATGAACGTACCGGTGCGCGTGCCGTGCTTGGCGGGGTCGGCCTGGTACTCGGGCGCGTGGTACACCGTAAAGTTCGGCGCGAACGTGGCCAGATTTTCAACGGCCGGGCGGATGAACATGTTGCGCACGAATGACGCATGCCACGCATTCGGCATCACGTAGCGCACGCTCAGGCGCGTGGACGGATCGGCGCCGCAATAGAGGTCCTGCACGAACAGCTCGGAGAGCGTGTTCAAATAGAGCTTGACGTCTTCCTTCAGCGCTTCATAGTGCGCCTGCGTCATCGGCTGGTTGACCTTGCCCCAGTCGACATCGGCTTCGCTCGACGACTCTTGCACCACGAACTTGTCGTTCGGCGAACGGCCCGTGTGCGGCGACGTGACCGCGACGAACGGTCCCATCTCGGCCAGCCGACCTTCGCCGCGGCGGATGGCCGCTTCGACGAGTTCTGGCGCGACGAAGTTCCAATGGACTTCACCGCTCGGGTTCAGGCCTTGGGAGGCGAGGCCTTCATGGCTCTCGCGGCGAACGGTAGCGGACGGAGTGACCTGCGTCGCCATGGTGCGACCCTCACGGAAAACGTACGGCAGGACCGGCCAGCCGAGCGCGCACGGTGCAGCGCTTGACCTGTCCTGCAGAAGATGGGCTGTGGTGATGTGGACCTGCGACGAGCGACTTCGGTTTTCATTCGGGCATGACGAGAACCGAGAGTGAAACATGACGGACGAGGCTCCCCGGCTCAAGCGGAGTCGCCCCTTTTCCCGCAGAAATTCTCCGCACGGTGGTATGACGCGTGGACGTGTCAGAGCGTAATATCGGCGGCTCGGCCGAGCACGTTTCGCAGGGTGTTGCGATCCCGATCCGTGGGTGTGCGGACGGTGGGGCGCGTGTACATCACGTCGGTGGTTTGTGGACTGTGTCCGCCGATGCCCACGGCATGTCCCACCTCATGCGCGACCAGCGCATCGAGGGCGGCCTGGGTCGCCGTCGTCGTCATGTCCACGCGGATGACGAGCGCGGTGGTCAGCACGGTCGAGGCGAGCGGTCGCAGCCGTTCGGCCCGACCATTGACCGGACAGAAATACGTGTATCCGGCGGCGCCTGATGGATTAAACGGGCAGGAGCCGGTGACGACGGGTTGTGGAATGCTGCGGTCGTAGACGATCACGTCAGCCAGATCGCGGTTCGTGACGACGTCGAGCGTGAACTCGCGCCCCTGCGGTACGGCGTTCCACGCGCTCACCGCACGCTGCACCGCGCTGGCCAGATCCACGCCGCCCGCTCCCATCGGTTCCACGAACAGGCGTACCCGCGCGCCGATGCTCCAGCGGTACAGTTGGCCGTTGGTGAGATCGGTGGGATTGTACGCGAAGTCCGGTCGGACCGCCGTGGGATTGTCGCACGCCGCCGTGAGGAGGATGGCGATGATGACTCGCCATGCGGGGCGGCATGCGGGCCGACGTGCGACTCGCCGTGGCAAGGAAGGGGAGTGGAGCATGGGAGAAAGGTGCCCGGCCGCCCTCCGATCTTCCAGAGCTGGTTGCGTCGTCTTCCCGGAACCGACACGTTACAGGTATGGCACGCTCGCGCTCCCCTTGGCTCACGCGCTTTCTGTTCCTGTTGGCCTGGTTTCAGGTCATGGGGCCCGCTGTGTCGTCGGTCGCCGATGCGTGGCGCCTCGACAAGCGCGACGCGTACGTGCACATGGAGTCGGAGACGGGCCCCGGCTGCGTGCTGGTGCATGGTCACGACTGTCTGCTGTGCAGCGTCGCGACCGGTCCGAATGGTACGTCGCCCGACGCGCCGCGCACGCCCATCACGGCGGTGCGTGCCATCGCGCCGGCCGGTGTGCACGTCGCGCGCTGCGAACGGGCATGGCGCAGTTCTGCCTCTCAGCGTGCTCCTCCGGTGATGTCGGTCTGAGTTGTCGGCCATGCCCTGCGCATGGCCCCGGACCACGCGATGGCGTCATGTCGACGCGTCGCGCACATCACTTACTGGAGTTGTTATGCTGCCGAATGTTCTACGCGGCGCCGTCGCCCGTGCGACGGTCGCGCGTCCGTTCGCGGGTCGTCGCACCCGCTCACAGACCGCCCTCTCGCTGTTCACCTCGTTCGTCGTGGCCGCCCTCGCGATGGCGGCTGCCCCGGCACGCGGTGAGGCGGCCCCGCCGGCGTCGAGCGCGACACCGCCGTCGGGATTCGAGGCCGCGGTCAGTGGCATGGTGAAAGACACGGCGGGGGCGCCGTTGTCGAATGTGCAGGTGGTAGTCAGTGGCGCCAACCGCAGCGCACTCACGGATGACCGTGGCCGCTTCACGATCGACGGGTTACCGCCGGGGGTGTACCATCTGGACTTCATTCGCATTGGCTATTTCGCTGCGCATGAAGTCGTGACCGTGAATGCCAGTGGTGCGCCGGTCCAGGTCACGGCGACCATGCGTGTGGCCACGGTCCGCTTGTCCAGCGTGAACGTCACGGCCACGCCCACTGGCACCGACCCGCTCAACGTCACGCAGGCCACGGTCCAGCTATCGGGCAAGGAACTGCAGCGCGCCCTGAGCACGTCGCTGGGGCAAACGCTGTCCAAGGAGCCCGGTATGTCGACGCGCTTCAACGGGCCGATGGCCTCCACGCCGGTGATTCGCGGTCTCACCGGCGAGCGCGTGCTGGTGCTGCAGGATGGCGAGCGCGCCGGTGACTTGTCGGCTGGCGCCGCCGATCACATGAACGCTGTCGATCCGAGCACTGCCGAACGGATCGAAGTGATTCGCGGACCGGCCTCGCTCCTGTATGGCAACAACGCCATCGGCGGCGTGGTGAACGTGATCTCGTCGGACATCCCCACCAGTATTCCCAGCCGCGCCACGGGCTATGTGCTGGGGCAGGGGGAGAGCGTGACGCCCGGCGGCGTGGCGAGCGTCGGTATCACGGTGCCCGTGGGCACGCAACTC
>CAITQY010000015.1 GCA_903894655.1 uncultured Gemmatimonadota bacterium | reverse complement strand
TCCGTACCGACGACATCGCGTCGGGACGGAAATGGGTGTCCGTCATGCCAAGCTTGGCGAACACGCTTCGCTCGAGGAATGCGTCGAGCGACTGGCCGCTGGCCGCTTCCGCCACGAAGCCCAGCAGGTCGGCTCCGAGGTCGGAATACTCGTAGCAGCTGCCGGGTGTGCACTGGATCGGCGAGGCCAGCACGGCCGCACGCGCTTCGGCCGGGGTCTTCGCCATACGCCACAGTTCACGGCCAGCCGGGAGACCGGCACGGTGCGTGAGCAGATGGCGAACGGTCACCTGATCGCGCAGCCCGCCGGAAAAGTCGGGGAGGTACCGCGATACGGGGGCGTCGATATCCACCTGTCCCGCATCGTACAGCACCATGATTGCCGTGGTGGTCGCCACGACCTTCGTCAGCGACGCCAGGTCGTAAATGCTTTCCTGCGACGAGACCCGGGTCCGCCCCGTCCAATCGAGTGCGCCGAAGCCGCGGGACAGCACCGAGTAGCCCTTCCGACCAACCACGACCGACGCGCCCGGGTACCCGCCCGCATCGACGCCACGCTGGACCACGCGATCAATCGTGGAGAGGCGCGCCGAGGACATGCCCACGGCCGCCGGTTCCCGTCCGGGGAGCCCGCTGGTGGCCGTCATGTCGGCAGCAGCAATCACGAGTGCGGCGAGCAGTAACACCAGAGGTGTCCGGCCGTAGGAAGAAGAGCAAATGGTGGGCGCAACAACGCCACCATGAGCATTTAAGACGGACGGATGCGCCCGTCAAGCGAAGTGCCTCAGTTTCCACGATCCGGTTCGCCGAAAGCAACGCCGGTTTGGCGATGGCGACTCGACGGCGTTACTTCACGCTACCGGCGGGCACCGTATACAGCAGGCGCACAGTGGCGCGGTCGGTCTCACTGAGTTCACGCACGCGTACGCGGGCCGACATGATATCGTCAGAGGATTCGGCGTGATCGAGGCCAAGCAAATGCCCGACTTCGTGCAACGCGATGGCGCGCATCTGCGGCGGCGTGACGAGGCTACCGCCCGGATGCGACACGGCCAGCTGAATGTCGCTCGACACGAGCCAATAGGCGGCGTCGCGGCTCCAGATCGTCTTGCCGCTGATCCCGTTGGCGAAAGCACGTGTGAAGCTCACGTGCACGTCGGCACTCGCCGAATCGGTCACGAAGGTGAAGCGCACGGGAATGCCGGCCTGCACCCACGTGTCGAACGCATCGCGGACCACGGGGAGATAGTCCGCGTTCCATCCCTCGATGTTGTCGCCGTCGCGGACGAAGACACGCAACGGCCTCGTGGTCCGCTCGGGCCAGCGCGTGAGTGCGGAGTCGCGAGACCGGAGCAACGCGTTCATGTACGTGCCACTGACGCCGAGCGCGAGGCGACGCCGCATCTCGTCGGCGGAGAGCGACGGGCGTTCGGGGCGCCCGAGCAGGGGCGACGCGACCAGCAGTTCTTCACCGTGCAGCAACTCGCGCGGCACGATCATTCCGCTGTCGACGGCGATGCCCAGGCTGCGGACGACACTCGGATCACGCTCCTCGATGGCGCCGGCGGCTTCGCTCCGCGTGGCGGAGGTGTGCACGCCGACACTCTGCCCGCCAATGAAACAGGCGAGTCCGACCACACAGCAGGCGAGCAGCGTTTCCGCGGTCTTCATCGAGTCGCGTCAGGAGTCTGGTGATCCCTCCGCGAGGAAGGCGTGCACCGCAGTGAAGAACGCGTCGGGGGCTTCCCAGAACGGATTGTGCCCCGCGTCCGCGATCGGCAGCAGGCGCGCGCGGCCCAGGTGCGCCGCCGTCCGTGCTGCTTCCTCGAGCGGCAGGACGTCTGCCGCTCCATGCACGACGAGTGTTGGCGTAGGCAGGTCACGCAGGGTGGCGCGCCAGTCGTAGCCCTCGCGACGTAGGCGCGCCGCTACGGCCGCGCCGACGGCACTGGTGCCTTTTGGTGGCGTCACACTGGCGGCGAACTGCTGGTCGGCGAACCAGGCGGGGAAGTAGGCCTGCGTATAGCTCGCGTGGGCGTCCAGGTGGGGTAGGGTCAGGGCGGCCGTGTCGAACGCCGCGAGCCGCGCCTGTGCGCCTCCCGACAGGCGTGCCACGCCGGCGTCGTGCATCGGTGGAAGCCACGCACTCGTCACGCCCACCGCATTCACCAGCACCAGTCTGCGTGTGGCCTCGAGGTCCTGCGCCGTCGCGAGCATGGCGATACCGCCGCCCCACGAGTGACCGAGCACATCCCACTGGGGGATGCCGAGTGCCGTGCGAAGGGCGGGCACATCGCCGGCGTCGAACTCAATGCGCGACGCCTGAATGCCGGGCGGCGACGCACTGCGGCCACGGCCGCGCTGGTCGAAGAAGATCAGCTGCCGATG
>CAITQY010000014.1 GCA_903894655.1 uncultured Gemmatimonadota bacterium | reverse complement strand
TTCGTCGAAATAGCCGCGCTGCCGGAAGGCGAGCCCGAGACCGTAGCGGGCGAGGGCGCCTTCGGGCTCCACGCTCATCATGCCGTTGAGCAGCGATGGGTCGATCGTCATTGGTGCGGCGGCGAGCCCATCCGATTCGAGCGACAGATCGACCTGCGCCGTTGACAGCGCGGGATTCAGCTGCGCGGCAAGACGCGCGGAGGCGATGGCCGCATCGTGGCGGCCCATGTCGCCGAGCACGAAGCCGCGGAGCCGATGCGCATCGGCGCGGTCGGCGTGCTGGGCCAGCAGCACGCCGAGACATTCAAGCGCCTGCTCGTTCTGTCCGCGTTGATAGAGGACCTCCGCGAGATGCAACCGGGCATCGGTGTCGGCGCCACCCAAATTCACCGCGCGCTCGAACCAGCGCTGCGCGCGACGAAGATCGCCGGCTCGCTGCTCGATCATTCCACGCTCGAACAGCGCGGCCGCATCGTCAGGATCTTCGGCAATCAGCGTTTCGAGCTGTCGAATAGCGGCAGCGCTGCGTCCCACCAGCCGCGACAGGCGCGCGCGCTCCAGCGCTGCCGCGCGATCATCGGGATCGTCCGCGACGCGCGCATCGAGGGCGGCCATCCGTGCATCACAGGCGCCCGGCTGGGCGGCTGCGATCTCGAGATTCCGCGCGGCGGTGCGCATGCGCGGATTAATGGCCAGCGCGCGCAGGAACGCATCAACGGCCTCGGGATGCAGACCGCGCGCGTGATACAGCACCCCGAGGTTGTTGAACGCCCCGGGGTCCTGCTGGTCCACGCGCCCGATGAGCGCACGCAGCAGTTCCACGTCGCGACCAGCCGACATGACGGACGACATGACGGACGACATGATCGGCGCGATTCGGCTGTTCAGGCGAGCCGCAGCGCGCGGAGCATCACCTGCAACGAGGCGGCATCGGGGAGCAGCAGGAAGAAGCCCCGCAGCGTTTGCTTCAGCTCCAGAAGCTGGAACTCGCTTTCCACGCAGAGGATCGCATTGGAAGCGGGGACGAACTCCCCGATCGCGCTGGTCAGCACCGCCGTGGACATGTCGATCACCAAGCTGGGCGGTGACGGCAACAGCAGCATCCCGAGGAAATCACTGAGCGCGTTCATATACGCACCGCTCAGGATGTTCCCCGCCTCCTTGATCGCAGACGTCTCGAGTTCACTCAACGCCGTAGACGACCCCACCGGCCGTCGCAGCATCAGCTCGGCCAGCCGCAGCACCGTGGGCTTTGGGAACACGAGCATCGTGCGGCCGCTGAGATCCCCGAGCATGTGCATCATCACCGCCGCCACCGGCTCTTCCTCCGGTGCGAACTGCGAGGGCAGCGCCTCCATGCTGGAGACTGTGATATTGGGCACCTGGATCATGATCGTGCTGCCGGTCATCTGCGACAACGCCGTCGCGGCGTGACCCGCGCCGATGTTGGCCGTTTCACGCAGTGCATCCAGCTGGATGGTCTTGAGAGACCGGATCGCCGACATGGTCACATCACCTTCGGTCACGAGTCGCCTGCACATGGTCATGCCACCCCACTCACATCGACGATGAGCGCGGGGCTCCCGTCACCGAGTACGGTGGCCCCACTGAACCAGGGTCGGGCACCGCGCACGGAATCGAGCGGCTTGACGACGATGTCCTGCTGGGCGAGCAGCGCATCCACCAGCAGGGCCGTTCTCCGTCCCGCCACCTCGACAATCGCGACATGGCGCACGCCGTCCGGCGTGGCGGCCGCCGGTGCGAGCGGATCGTCCTCGAAGCGCTGTTGGAGCGCCACCAACGGCACGATCTCGTCCCGCACCGTGATGGTGAGCGCGCCCGTGCGGCGCGAGGCGCCATTGAACTCGAGCACTTCCATCACGTGCGCGGCCGGAATGGCGTACGTGTCGCCCCCCACCTGCACGAGAAGCGCGCGCATGATCGCCAGCGTGAGCGGCAGTCGCATCGTAAACACGGTCCCTTCGCCGGTGATCGTTTCAAGGTCGATCTGCCCGCCGAGGGCGCGCACGCGGGTGTTCACCACATCGACGCCCACGCCGCGTCCGGAGAGCGAGGTCACCGACGTCGCCGTCGAGAATCCCGGATGCGCGATCAACTGCAACAGCGCATCATCGGCCAGCGTGGTGACCTGCTCGTCCACCAAACCCTGCTCGTGGGCACGACGCAACACCACGTCGCGATCGATCCCGCGCCCGTCATCCTGCACCTGAATCACCACTGCCGCCCGATCGCGCGCCGCACGCAGAATCAGTGCCCCGCTAGCCGGTTTGCCCGCCGCGCGCCGCGTCTCGGCGTCTTCAACGCCGTGATCGAGCGCGTTGCGCAGCAGGTGCAAGATGGGGTCGCCGATGGCGTCCAACAGGGAGCGATCGAGTTCGAGGTCGCGGCCCTCCATCGTAAAGTGCACGTCCTTGCCGAGATCGTGTGCGATGTCGCGCACAAGACGCGGGAAGCGATCGAACACCTGCGCCACCGGCAACATGCGCGCCTGCAACACTTCGTCCTGCAGGGTTGCCACCAGTCGCGCCGCATCGGCCGCCGCCCGCATCACGGCGCGATCGGGATGCTCCGACTGCTCGATGGCGCGCAGCAGGCGGTCGCGCGTAATCACCAATTCGCCCACGAGATCGAGCAGCGTATCGAGGCGGCGCGCGTCGAGGCGTACCGTGCGGGGCGCTTCACGCACCCGAACGGTCCCCTGCGACGGCGTGGGCGACGCCAGCGTCACCGCAACCGTGGCAACATCACCGGCACTCTGCGCCGCGACGCTGATCTCGTCGTCGGTGGCCAACGACTGCAACGTGAGTCGGAAGGCCCCGTCGAACCAATCGTCCTGCCAACGCGCCTGCACCGGTTCCGTGCCGCGCACGACGCCCAGCGCCGACAGCTTGGCCAGCACGATCATGGCCCGCACGCCCTTGAGCGGACAGTCGGCAGTGAGGCGCACATCCACCCGGCGGGTCGTACCGAACGCCCCGCTCTCGGCGGCCGCGGCGGTTGGCGTCTCGACGACGGATGCCACGGGACCGGAAGCCGTGACGGACATACCGCCCAGCCGTTGTACGAATGCGCGCACGGCCGACGTGGGTTCGACGCGACCACTCGACAGCGCATCGACGGCGGCACGCAGCAGATCGGTGCCGTCGAACAGCAGCGCCAGCACTTCGCCGCTCAGTGGTTCTGCACCACGGCGCAGCGGCTCGCATCGGCTCTCGAGCGCGTGCGACAGCTGCTCGACCGCGGCGTAGCCCATGGCGGCGGCCATGCCCTTGATGGTGTGCACACCGCGAAAGATCGTCGCGAGGTGCGTGCCGTTGATCGCCGGGGTGGCGTGATCGCGTTCGAGCGCGAGCAACGCGTCATCGACCTCCGTGAGATGCTCGCGCGATTCACTGAGGAACAGCGCGGCGTACCGGGCGGTGTCCATGGCAGACCTTTCGGCGCGCGCGACCGCGACGACTTACGCGGCCAGTACGCGATTCACGGCTTCGAGCACGCGGCTGGGCTGAAACGGCTTCACCACGAAGTCCTTCGCGCCGGCCTGAATGGCTTCGACCACGAGGGCCTGTTGACCCATCGCACTGCACATGAGAATGCGCGCGGCGGGATCGAGCTTCGTGATCTCGCGGACCGCATCGATGCCGCCCATGTCCGGCATCACGATGTCCATCGTGACGAGGTCAGGACGGAGCTGCTGGTAGCGCTCCACGGCCTGCACCCCTGTCTCCGCTTCGCCGATGATCTCGAAGCCCGCCTGAGTGAGAATATCCCCCACCATGGTGCGCATGAAGATCGCGTCGTCGCAAATAAGTACCGTTCGGCTCACCGTTCCCTCTCGTCGGCTGAATGCAGGTGCCGCGCGCAGAGCGCCACGGCGTCCAGCGGCACGATGCGATCCGCGGCGGATTCGGACTCGGGATGCGGCTCGAGCGACGCCTCCAGCACGCGGACATCGTGCACGGCATGCACGGCGAGCCCGATGAGGCGCGATCCGTACTCGAGGAGGACGACCGACCCCGTCGTGACGGCACGTGCACCCGTCAGCAGGGCCTGAAGGTCCAGGACGGTGACGATGGCGCCCCGCACATTGACGATGCCGCGAAGCACCGGCGGACTGCCGGGTACCCGACGGAGGGCTGCGCTCCGGATCACTTCACGGACCTGCTCGACCGGGATGCCGAACGCCCCCCGGTCGGCCGCGACGACGAGCACCCGCGGGCGCTCGTCGTCGCCGTCGTCGCTAATCGAGGGCGTCGTCGTGATCGTCCGGCTGGTGTCCGGGAAGGACTTCGTCGGTTTTGTAGAACCCGAAGACATCGAGCGGATCCTGGTGCGTGGCGAGTTCCGGCATGAGGCTGACGACCGACAGCGACTGCCGCAGGTCCGCCGGCAGGGGCGAACGCAGATCGACCGGCGCGCCGGTGATCGGATGACGGAAGCGCAGCCACGCCGCGTGCAGGAAGTGCCGCTTGCCGGGCAACTCCACCAGGCGCCGTCCACCGCCTCCCCCGTACGTATCGTCGCCGACCACGGGGTGGCCGATCGCCGACAGGTGTACACGGATTTGATGCGTCCGCCCGCTGTGCAGGTGGGCCCGCAGCAGATCGGCCGAGTCGAAGCGGCCCAGGCGCACGAAATCCGTTCGCGACATCCGTCCATCAGGGACGATCGTCATCTTGGTGCGATCCCGAGGATCTCGGCCGATCGGCTTTTCCACCGTGATGTTGTCGGTGGACAGGTGCCCCCAGCAGAGGGCCACGTACCGGCGCGTGACCTTACGGGCGGCCAGCGCCGCGCTGAGCGACCGGTGAGCGACATCGGTCTTGGCGACGATCAAGAGGCCCGAGGTATCCTTGTCGAGACGGTGCACGAGGCCGGCGCGCTCCTCGCTGCCACCGTCGGCCAACGGCTCACCACGGCCCATCAGGGCGTTCACCAGCGTCCCCGTCCAATTGCCCGGCGCGGGGTGCACAACCATGCCGGCGGCCTTGTCGACCACCAGCAAGTACTCGTCTTCGTAGACGATATCGAGCGGAATGTTCTCCGGCACGATGTCACGGCCCGGCGGCGGTGGAATGACGACGTGCAGGCGATCGCCGGCCAGACTGCGATACGACGCCTTTTCGGCCTTGCCGTTCACGATCACTTGTCCGGTGGCGATCAGCGTCGCCGCCTGCGTCCGGGACAACTCGCACCGGCGCGACACCAGCAGATCGAGTCGTTCGCCCACATCGCCGCTGTCGTCGGTGACGTCGAAGTCGTGCTCTACTTCCGAGGACGTGCTCACGAAGTCGCCGCCTGCTGCTGTGCTTTGTCCAACTGCCACAATGCGATCACGAGACAACCTGCTCCGAGAGTAACGGCGGTGTCGGCCACGTTGAACGTCCAGAAGCGGACGTCGCCGAACCCGATGTCGATAAAATCCACGACGCCGTCTCGCAGCCGAATGCGATCGAGCAGGTTGCCGATGGCTCCCCCGACCACGACGGGCACGCCAAAGGCGGCGAGCCGTGAGATCCGGGTGAGGTCGGCCGTGGCGCGAATCAGCACCACGACAATCACGACGCTGAGCGCCGCAAAAATCCAGCGTGACGCAGGACCGAGGTGCATGCCGAAGGCCGCCCCCGGGTTGTACGCGAGCGTGAAGCGCACCACGTCGCCGATGATCCGATGCGGAATATGGCGCGGTGCGAGGTACTCCACGGCCAACGCTTTCGAGAGCGCGTCAGCGGCCGTAATCAGCAGCACCAGCACCCAGAAGCGCTTCGTGGCCGAGGCCGCCGGCACCTCGTTGACGACGGCCGATGCCGTGGCAGCACGGGTTGGGTTGGTCATCGCGGCAGGTCGGCGGATTCAGACGCGTCGGTCGCGACGGCCACCGCGGCGGCGGCCGCCATTTCGCGCTTCTCCTCGCCCCAGAGCACCAGCGCCAGCAGGAACGCGCCGCCGCTGACAGCCATGTCGGCCACATTGAACGTGGGCCAGCGATGCACGCCGAAGCCGATATCGATAAAGTCGACGACGCCCAGATCGGACCGGATGCGATCGATCACGTTGCCGAGGGCGCCCGCCGCCACGAGGGAGACGGCGAGCACTTTGCGCAGATCGTCCTGCGCCGTTTGCTGATAGAGCCGCCAGAGGATCACGAGGGCGCCGCACGTGAGCGCCATGAAAATCCAACGCGAGTAGTCGCCCAGATGCAGCCCGAAGGCGGCTCCCGGGTTGTACACGAGGGCGAACCGGAACCAGTTCCCGAACACCGGATTGGACAGACCGGAGGGCGCAAGCGTGGCGACCGCCACGGCCTTGGTGATCAGGTCGAGGACGAGGACAACGACGAGGACGGGAATTGCGACGAGTGCCTTCACATCAGCCCTTTTTAGCGTCTTCCTCACGCTGCTTGCACGCAAAGCAGTAGCGCGCATGCGGCAAGGCGTCGAGTCGCTCGAACGCGATGTCTTCCCCACACTGGTGGCACTTGCCGAAGGTTTCGGGGGACTTGTAGAGCCGTCGCAGCGCCTGGTCAATATGAAAGAGGAACCGCCCTTCCTGCGACGCGAACAGGAACGCTTTTTCGCGTTCCATCGCATCGGTGCCCTGATCGGCCATGTGGAAGGAGTAGGCACTGGTGTCGCTGTCGGCTTCGCCATTCGGACCGAAGGCTTCCCCGTGGTGCCCCAGCTCCTTCAGCACGCGCTTCCGTTCTTCGAGCAAACGCTTTTCGAAATGCTGCAGGTGCTTCTTGGGCATCGGCTTCGACTTCTTTCCGTCCTTTGATCCGGCGTTGGATCCAGCCATTACGACCCTTCCTTGGTGAGCGCGAGGCGGATCGAACGTCCATCGACGTCCACCACCTGCGTCGCGGTCCACGTGGAACCGTTGCCATCTGCATGGAACGGCGAGCCAGCCTCCGTGCCCAGCAGCAATCGCACGGCCAGCACCTCGTCGGCGATCCGGCCACGGTGCGTGGCCACAGCGCCCTCCAGCTCCTCATCACCGGCAATGGCCACCATGATGCGGTCACTCACCTCGAGCTGCGCTTCCTTGCGGAGACGCTGCACCTTGCTGATCACTTCGCGAGCCAACCCTTCCGCCCGAAGCTCGGGGGTAATCGTCGCGTCGAGCGCCACGCCGTAGCCCCCATTTTCCTGAACCACGGCGGCCCCCGATGCGCGTCGGATGATGGCGACGTCGTCGGGAGCAATCAAGCGCGACACCCCCTCCACCTCGATCGTGACCGATTCGCCAGCGGCCAGCTTACGGATGAGCTCGACTGGCAGGTCCGAGACCGCCGCGGCCACCAGCGGCGTTTCCTTGCCGAATTTCTTGCCGAGGGTGCGGAAATTGCCCTTCACCTCGAGGGACACCAGGGCGTCGGTCGAGCTCACAAACTCCACCAGCTTCACGTTGATCTCGGACGCCAGCAGGGCGCCCAGCGCCGAGGCCGGTCCGGGGTTGCCGGGGACGACGCACTGCACCGACGGCAGCGGCTGACGCACGTTCACCTCCGCCACGTCGCGGGCCGCCCGAGCCAGCCCCGCCAGGGTCCGGATGTCGTCCATCGCGCCCTCGAGCGTGTCGTCCATCGGCGTCGGGTGCGCCCGCGTATACGACGCGAGGTGCACGGACGTGCCGGTGAGCGCCCGATGCACGGCATCGGTCATGAACGGGGCGAACGGCGCCAACAGTCGGCAGGTGACCGCCAGCACTTCGTGCAGGGTGGCAAAGGCCGCCCGGTTATCCGCGCTGTCGATTTCATAGAAGCGGGCGCGCGACTGTCGGACGTACCACTTCGACACGTCGTCATCCATGAACTGCATCACGCGGCGCGCGGCCAGCGT
>CAITQY010000013.1 GCA_903894655.1 uncultured Gemmatimonadota bacterium | reverse complement strand
TGGCCACCTGCCTCACCGCGTCGTGCGCGGCGTCTCGACGCGCCACGTCGGCCAGGGGAATGTCGAACCCATCGACGAAGACCAACGCGTCGGGTGCCATCGTGCCGCGCAGCAGGGAGAAGAAGGAATCGACGCCGCCGGAGAACATCAGCCCCGTCGCACGTTTACGTGATGCGAGGATCCCGCCACGAGGTGGCGGCGCGTCGGCGGGTTCCAGCGGGTACGGACCACTCGCGCCCCACCACTGATGGAGCAGTCTCTCGACCGCAGGCAGGTTGGTGCGCAGCAGCGCCGACAGCGCGTCGTCGAGCGACAGCAAGGCGCCGCGGTTCCAGGTCGGAAGAAGAAACGCCGTGACGACCGCATCCATCGGGAGTTCGAGTTCGCTCTGTGATGCGAACCACACGGCCTGGTCGCCCACCATCACCTCGACACGTCCCGGCAGCGCGTGCGGACACCGCGAGACGGTGATGCGTTCACCGGGCGAAGGCGATGGATCCAGCGGCATCACGCGGCCTCCGAACGCGGAGCGGTTGGCCGGATACGGTGCGCCAGAATGGTCGCCACACTCATGTCGGCGGTCACGTTGAGCACGGTCATGAAGATGTCGGGAATCGTATTCGCGGCATCGAGCAGCACGGCCCCTTCCACCGGCACTCCCATGGCAATGAGCAAGGGCAGGGTGGAGGGCGCCCCGCCCCCGCCGGGAATGCCCGCGACGCTGAAGCTGAACACAATGGTGGCCAGCAGGTACGTCCCGATCTGTTCGACGCTGAGGGGCACGGCGAAGACATGCGCCAGCAGGATGAACTGGAAGATCAGGTAGATCGGCTGATTCAGCTTGAACGTCGATACGGCGAGCGTGAGCGAGAAGCCGGAACTCGATGCGGGGAGGTCGAGATGCTCCTTCGCCCCCTGTACGAGCGCGGGAAGCGAAGCCAGCGACGACTGCGTGCCGGCGGCTACGAGTTGCGCCGGTGCGCCGCCGCGCGCGAAGCGGCGCATGGACACCCCACCGGCGAGCGCCGTGACGGGATACAGTACGAGCGTGAACAGGATCATCAGTACCGCCGTGCCCACGATGTACACGCCGATGAGTTGCAGGGCCCCTGCGCCAGTTTGGAGCAAGACGCCCAGGATCAACACGAACACGCCAAGCGGAGTGGCCAGCAGGATCCAATGCACGAGGGTCATCATGGCCTCGGCGAGGGCCTGGATTGGCCGAGCAAGGGACTCTCGTGCGGGCTGCGGCAGCCGCCCCGCCGCGACGCCGAACAGCACGGTGAACACGAGGAGCTGCAGTACGCTGCCTTGCGCCGCCGCTTGGAACGGATTGCGAGGGACGAGCGACTGCATCCAATCGGCGAGCGTTACCGGGACGGCGGCCACGGTCGCCTGCGCTCCGGGAGGCACGTGCGCCGCGCGCCATTCAGCGAGGAGTTCGCCCGGCGGCGGGAGCCAGCCCATGACCTGCGTGGCGGCAATGGCAGCTACCACGCCCGCGACGGTGAGAAATGATAGAAACAGCAGCATCGCACCGCGTCCGATCCGTCCGATGGACGCATCCGGGTCCACACGCACGAGCGTGGAGAGCAACTGGGTGATCAGCAGCGGGAGTACCGCCATTTGCAGCGCATTCACCCACATCGAGCCGAGCGGCGACAGCATGGTCGACGCGCGGAGCAGCCACACGACCTCGAAGCGATGGCCGATCAGGCCAAGCGCGGCGCCGCTCACGAGCGCCAGCAGCGACCAGTGCTGCAGCGTGAGGCGCGTCAGGGGAAATCTGGGGATGCGCGCCACTACCGCGGTCCCGAAAAGAGCTGAGCGATCCGTCTGCGCAAACGGCGACCGAAACGGTTGGCATGCCGCCGCCGCTCGTGCTCGGCCCCCGAACGATCGATCAGGTGCGCGACGGCGTCGGCCACCGCGCGGGGCAGTCGCGTGCGATCGAGCGACCGGTATGACAGCGTCAAGGTAACTTCGTTCGATACGAGGGGCAGTGCGTGCACCGCGTCAACGAGCGCTGCGGTCGACAGATCGAACGTACGAAAATGACGCAGTTGGTCCTGCTCGAGGAGCAGAAGCTGCGTGCGCAGGCACTTCTCGCAGATGCCGCAGTTAAATCCCGGGCGTCGGTGCTCCCAGCACACACGCAAATGCTCGCGCACGAGTGGTTCATCGGCGATCGCCATCAGCTTTTCCGGGCGTCGATGCGTGGCGCCAACATGCAGCACGCCGAGGTGCTCGGAGGACCACAGCGTATCAAGCCTGATATGCGAGCCCCATCGCATAGCGATCTCGCGGAAGCTCGGCGTCGATGAAATGATCAGATGGCTGATCTGATTACACAGTGCGTGTCCGATTGCGGCGAGTGCACCGCCGTGCGTCTGTTCCCACGACGCCGATGCGAACAGCGGATGACTACGAAGGTTGGTGGCGACCCGCATCGTGGGCAGCCCGGCAGCCTCCGCGACGCACCGTACTTCACGAAATGCCTGATCACGCCGCGCCACGTCGTCGAGTGGGATGTCGAACCCGTCCACAAAGACGAGTGCGTCGGGAGCGAGTGGGCCGCGCAGCAGGGAAAAAAACGAATCGACCCCCCCGGAAAACAGGAGTGCGCTGCAGCGCAGCCGAGGCGCGAGGAGTCCGCCGGCGGGCGCCGGCGTATTGGGGGGCTCGATTGGCAGTCCGCCGGACCATCCCCACCAGTCACGCACAACCTCGGCGATGAACGGCAGATGGCTGCGGAGTTGCTCCGACAGCAGGCCGTCGAGCGCCAACGGTGATCCGTGGCGTAGCGACGGGATCAGAAACGCGGCTACGATGGCGTCCATTGACAGTTCGAGATCGGCATCCGCTTCAATCCAGACCGGCGCTCCGTCGACGAGCGCCTCAGCGCGCTGCGGGGATGCACTTCGAACCAACTTGACTGACACGGGCATGGCGAAGAATCAAGAGCGTCCCGGCGACGCTGACAAGTGGAACGCGCTGACGGACTCAGCCGCATACCGCGCGAGCGGTCGCCCCGATACATGGATCATCATTGAACATCGTGTGGCGACTGCCCCAAAGTATCTTCACCAGCGTTGCCATGTAGGATTGGTTCTGTCCTATTTTCGTACGTGAAGTGGCTGAGCCGGGTGTCCGACGTGCCCGCCCTATACCCCGATGCGCGGCGCTGACGCCGTATCCGAGATCCGATGACCATGCATGTTGAGGCGGGGAGAACGACGGTCTTGGTGCCAACGTTTCAGCGGGCCGCGGGGTTGCGGCGTTGCCTCGAATCCGTCATGGTGGAGCTTGACGATGGGGATCGCGTACTGGTGGTGAATGACGGGAGCACCGACGACACCAGTGCCGTCGCGCGATCCTTCGGTTCACGGGTCTCGGTACTGGAGTGCCCCAATGGTGGCAAGTCGGCGGCCACCAACATCGGGCTGGAGCACATCACGACCGAGTACTGCTGGGTCTTTGATGATGATGACGTCGTATTGAAGGGCGCCATTGCCCGGCAGGCGAACGTGCTGAATCAGCGGCCGGAGCTCGGATTCTGCGTGAGCGCATGGGAATTTGCTGACGTCGTTGAGCCGACGGGCGCCTTGCGTCGGACGGGTGCGGTTTTCCAGATACCGGATCTGGCACCTCGTGGCGCACTCGTTCCACTGTTTGAATCAAACTATGTGGGCGGTGCCGCAATGTTTGCCCGTACCGACATGCTGCGGTCCCTCGGCGGCCTTGACGTCCGTTACGCGCGTTCGTGTGACTATCACTTAGCCCTTCGTGCCGCGCTCACGCACCCCTTTGCGATTGTGCCGAACGGACCAACCTTCTTGTACGCCCAGCACAATTTCCAGCGAGGTCCGCTCACGGAGCGTTTCTCGGCTGATTTTCGCCGGCGTAAGTGGTTGAAGTTTGATCAGTGGTTGTACTTCGAGATCATTGCGCCGCTTCCCGACGAAGCGTTTGAGGAGCCTGGCGCCTCGGAGGCGCGGCGCACCGCGATTGCGTTGACGAATCGCGCGCGTGCGGCGGCGAGTAAGCTGCTACGTCATGCGGCGCTGGACGCTCTGCTCCAGCGTGTGTCACGATGCCCTGACGTTCTCCCCGACGCGCGTGAACGCACGTTGCTCGAGACGCTTCCCGTGCTTGGCCATTGGTACGGTACCGGTGTGTTGGCCCAGGAGCGCGCGTTCTGGAGAGACGTTCAGGAGATTCGCCGCCTCAACAACGTGGGTGCTGCCGTGGCCGACGCGCTGTCGGTCGCGCGGCCCTCGCCGCTTCGCTACGGCCTCGGCGTACTCGTGAAGGGCTACTGATCCGCCCCCGCTTCGTCTTCCTCCGCAAAATCCATCAACACGACGTATCCACAGGCTCGCAGCACGTCGTCCACGGTCTGTTCCCAGCTTCTCGACCAATTCGCATCCACGACGGTCTGGGTTCGGGCAGCCAGGTATATGGGACTGTCGACGAATGACGTCAGGGCGTGCTCCCACTGCTCGACACTCCATGGATCGACATACGTGTGCAAATCCGCCGCCACCTCGCGAACGGCTGGCAGGTCGGACGCGAGGCAGAGTTTGCCGTACGCGGTGCTTTCGCCAACCGGGAGACCCCAGCCCTCAGCAAGTGACGCAAACACGGTAAACGCACAATTCCGGTACAGCCAGTGCAGCTGATCGTCGCTGGCGTCTCCGAGATGAAGGATCCGATCACCGATCACGGGGTCGAGCTGGATATCCTGCAGCAAGACCGACGCGTCGGGGCCCGCCTTCCCTGCCCAGATCATTTGCGGAAGCGACACGGTGGGCCGGCGAAGCATCCGATGATACGCACGATACAAGGTCTCATGGTTCTTTCGACGTGCCAACGAGGAGACGTACAAGATGAATGGACCGGTGACACCGTCCGGTGCCGTGCCCGCCGTTTCTGGTGCGCCGAGCCGGTCGGCGCCCAAACGAATCCGCGCCAGCGAGGGGCAGGTGAGCTGCGCTTCGGATGCGTAGCGTGCGACATCTGTCATCGTATCATCAGAATTGCACAGGACGGTGTCGGCAAGTTGAACCGTACGCCGCGTGTGGTTCGGGATGAACTCGCGCTCTATTGGATTGACCCACTGAGGGGAGCGGATTGGAATGAGGTCATGACAGGTCATCACCACCCGAAGCCCGACGGCGCGTTTGATGTCATCGAGCCGCCGCAAGTCTTTGTCCCAGGCGTCCATCCCTAGCGACAGATACGTATCGCCGGCATGGAACGGATGGGCGAACGCCTCTTGGGCACCGTGGCCGAAGAGACGACGGATTTTCCGGTAGCCGCGCGCCGCCAAGCGGCGAGATGAAGTGCGCCGCGTATCGGGCCATCCGCGCTCTCGATGCTCCAGGCGCTCAGTCAGTTCGCGCTGTGAGACTGCGACGATCGGTCCGGCGCGGCGCGTAAATCGGCAGAAACGAATGTTCTCCGGGCGAACGCACAGTCGGCGGGCGACTTCAACTTCGCAACGAATGATCCCGACTGCGGGGCCCTGCCAGTTCCAGGAACTGGTGACATCGATCCACAGCGACATGAACGAACCAGGCTGAAAGGAGTGGTGTCGCTATGCGCGAGCGTCGCGTAACGCGCGCAACGGGCCAAGCGGATAGTCGGGAAATGCGACGTGATTAGGAAAATCGATACCGTCACGCGGCAACGCCCCTTGGTAGCGCGATTGCGCTTCGTGAGCGCTCAGCAGCGACTTGTGCACGAACGTCAGTTCTAGCACACTCGGCAGTCCGCTCGATCCGATGAGGGGGGCGCAGTTGTTGCCATGTAAGTGTGTGATGACAAATGAGTCGCTGATCCGTCTGAGGAGTTCTTCGCACTCGCCGCCGCGACTCTCAAGATCATGTACCTCCAGCGCAATGCCGGCGATGTGCCGCGCGTCAGCCAGAATGTCGTCGAGTACCTGATATTCCGCGCCTTCCACGTCGATCTTCACGAAGAGCATGTCGGAAGCGCTCCAGTTTGTGCGCAGCGCGTTCCATCGCGTCGTCGTTCTTGATTCTTCCGTGCCGATCATCTTCTTGACGAACACGCGCTTTCCGGTGCGGAAAAACACGAGAAAACGCACCAGCGTGCCTGATGCGGCGCAACAGTCCTTCCATGCGGCGCGGGCCGAGCGGCGGTTGCCACGGAGCAGCCGCACGCCAACGTTGGCGAGACTTTTCACGGCTCGTGTGAGGAACTCGAGGGCACCGACGGAGCCATCCACGGCGACCAAGCGCATGGCTCGATTCACCGCCAGGAACTCTGCCTCAAACGACCAGTCCGTTTCTATTCCGATGCCCACCAAGACGGTCGTTTGCGCGAAGACGCGCGCTGGAACCACGTAGCCTCCATCCCGATGCCGCCCGACGCGGATGAGGTCATCCACCTCACACGGCCACATCGCACGGAGGTCGTACGGC
>CAITQY010000012.1 GCA_903894655.1 uncultured Gemmatimonadota bacterium | reverse complement strand
GTGATTCTCGCCGTCGCCACGGCGGTGCCCGAAGTGCAGCAGCAACTGCGGGCGGCCGCGGCCAACGTGACCGCCGCGTTCTACCGTGATGCGCGGAAGGGGGTGTCATGATTCTGCTCACCTTCCTGCTGCAGACCATTCGCATTGCGATTCCCTATTTGCTGGCGGCGGCCGGCGGTGTGATGTCGGAGCGCGTGGGCATTATCGCGCTCGGACTCGAAGGCATGATGCTGGCCGGCGCGTTCGGCGCCGCGCTGGGCAGCTACTACGGCGGCAGTCCATGGATTGGACTGGCGGGTGCGCTGGTGGCCGGCGCGATGGTGACGGCGGTGCTGGCGGTCGCGACGCTGCGCTACAAGGCCAATCAGGTGGTGGTCGGTGTGGCGATCAATCTGCTCGTGGTCGCCGTCACGCGGTTCTACCTGCGGCGCATCTTCGACAGCGCCAGCAACTCGCCGCGCGTGCCCGGCTTCGGTGGTGAAGGCACCGGTGGCATGTTCGCGAGTTTCGTGAACCCCGTGGTGTGGATGGGCCTTGCCGCGCTCCCCGTGCTGGCGTGGGTGCTTTATCGCACCCCATTCGGATTGCGGGCGCGCGCCGTGGGCGAGAAACCGGAAGCGGCCGCGTCGTTGGGCGTGGCGGTCACGCGCTTACGCCTGCAAGGACTGCTCATCGCCGGCTCGCTGGCGAGTCTTGGCGGTGCCTACCTCGCGCTCGACCAGCACCAGTTCTCCGATAGCATGACGGCGGGGCGTGGGTTCATCGCGCTGGCGGCGGTGATCTTCGGACGGTGGGAGCCGGTGCGCGTGGCGGTGGCGTGTCTCCTGTTCGCCGGCGCCGAAACGCTACAGATTCAGCTGCAGGGATCGCAGGTGATTCCCAGTCAGTTCGTGGAAATGATTCCCTACGTACTGACGATCATCGCCGTGGCGGGCGTCGTTGGACGGAGTGTCGCACCCGCGGCGCTCGGCAAAACGGAGTGATCCTCCACGTGACGCTCCCCGTGACGCTCCCCGTGTCACGGCATCGGCACGCTGCGCCTGCAGCGCCGCTTCTCCCCATGATGGTACGCGAGTGACCGCACCGACCCCACAGGCCGACGAGCATCCGATCGACGGCGGAAAATCCGCGTTCGGCAGGCTCTCGGTCTTGATGGTCACCGGATTCATCGACATGCTCGGCATGCTGATGATTCTTCCATTGCTCCCGTTCTACGCGAAGGATCTCGGCGCCGGCGGCTTGGTGGTGGGACTGCTGGTGAGTTCGTTCAGCGTGGCGCAGCTGCTCAGCGCGCCGATGTGGGGACGGTTCAGCGACAAGCATGGCCGTCGTCCGGCGCTGATCGTGGGGCTGGCCTCGAGCGCGGTCGCCTATGTGGTGTTTGCGTACGCCGATTCGCTGTGGCTGCTGCTGCTGTCACGCATCGTGCAGGGCGCCGGCGGCGGCACGGTGAGTGTGATTCAGGCCTACGTCGCCGATGCCACACGTCCGGAAGACCGCGCCAAAAGCCTGGGCTGGCTGTCGGCCGCCACGAATGCCGGTGTCGCGCTGGGGCCGGTGATCGGCAGCTGGGTACAGCACTGGGGACCGCATACCCCGGGGTTGATGGCGGCGGGCTTGTGTCTCATC
>CAITQY010000011.1 GCA_903894655.1 uncultured Gemmatimonadota bacterium | reverse complement strand
GGCGTGGCGCGCACCAAAGCGGTGCACGTCTCGCAGCTCGAGCACAAACTGCTCGAGGGCGTTAGTCTTACGCGCGCGCAGATGTCGATCAACTTGCTCGAGCAGATGGTGCCGATCGACGGCTTTGAACCGGTCGGCGAAATCCGCCTCGTGCCCGATCTGTCAACATTCACTGTGCTCCCGTGGGCGCCCGGGAGCGCCAGCGTGCTCTGCGACCAGCTCGGACATGACCGGTTGAACTGGGGCGCGTGCGGACGATCGTACCTCAAGGACATCATTGCGCGCGCCGCGTTGCACGGCATCACCGTGCAGGCCACCTTCGAGAACGAGTGGTATGTGGCCCGTGAGATCGACGGCGCCTACGTGCCCTTTGACCTGCTGGACCATGCGCCGGTGTACAGCGCCATCGGACACGATCTCTACAACGATCTGATGATCGACACGGTTGGCGCGCTCGAGGCACAGGGTATCAATGTGGAGGGCGCGATCAACGAGTACGGCGTCGGTCAGCAGGAAATCTCCATTCGTCACGCCGACGCCCTGCGCGCGGCGGATAACCAGATGAAGTTCCGCGACACGGTGCGCGGCGTCGCACTTCGACGGGGACTGCTCGCGTCGTTCGCTCCCAAGCCGTACCCGAATCAGATCGGCAGCGGTGCACACCTCCACTTCAGTTTGTGGAATCTCGAGGGCACCACCAGCCTGCTGTATGACCGGCAGGCCCGTGGCGGTCTGTCGCAAATCGGCCGACAGTTCATTGCGGGTGTCGCGTCGCATCTGCCGGCGCTCGTGGCACTGACCACCCCCAGCTACAACTCGTATCGCCGTCTGCAGCCCAGCGCGTGGGCGTCGGCCACGACGGCGTGGGGCTTCGACAACAAGGAAGCGGCGCTGCGGGTCTGCTCGCCGTTCTTCCAGCGTGAAGAGCAGAGTTTCAATATCGAGTTCAAGACCTCCGACGCCAGCGCCAATCCCTACCTGTCGCTCGGCGCCATCATCGCGGCGGGCCTCGATGGCATCGAACGCGCGATGGATCCCGGCGAACCGAGCGAGCACGACCCAGCCAGGATGTCGGCCGAGGCGCTGGCGCGCGGTAAGGTGCGACCGCTGCCAACGTCGATGTCCGCCGCCCTCGATCACCTCGAGCAGGATGCGTACCTGCTCGACAGCATGGGTGACATGCTCACGCGGTGCTATCTCGCCGTCCGTCGCTCGGAGGCGGCCGCGTTTGCCGCCGCCGACATCGACTTCGAGATCCACCAGCACTTCTACCGGTTCTGAGCGTCATGGCCACGTTCATCGACCTGTCGGACATTCCCGTGATCGACAATCACTGCCACGCGGTGGTCGCGACGCAGGGTGCCGATCCCGTAGAGTGGTTGCAACGGTTCACCGAATCGCCGGATCCCGCGATGGGCGCCGAGCATGTGCGGCATACGGTGTTCTACCGGCGGCTGATGCGTCGGATCGCGGCGCGGTATGGCCTGCCGGTCAACGATGAGGCTGGGGTGCTGGCGTATCGCGCGCAGCGCGGCAGTGCGGCGCTCGTAGGCGAGCTCTTTCCGGAGGCGCGCATCAGCGGCGTGGTGATCGATACCGGATACCCGTCGCCCGCGCTGGCCATGCGCCCCGCCGATTTCGTCGATGCGAGCGGCGCTGAGTATGCGGCGCTGATGCGGCTCGAGGTCGAGTTCCAGCGGTTGATCGCGTTGCATGCCGATTACGACGAGCTGCTCGAGGCCGTGCGTCAGCTGGTGTCCGACGTGCGCGCGAAAGGCTTCTGCGGCTTCAAGAGCATTGTCGCGTACCGAACCGGCCTCGCGATTGCGCAGTGGGATACGCCGGCGGCGATCACGGCATTTCAGCGGGCACGCCGCGAGGTGCAGTCGTCGGGCGCGGTGCGCCTCGGCTACAAAGCGCTGCTGGACACGCTGCTCCATATCGCGTTTGAGGCGGCGGCCGAGCAGGAGTTGCCCGTGCAGTTCCACGTCGGGTATGGGGATCCCGACGTCGATCTGCGCACCTCGTCACCGTTGGAACTGCGTTCGCTGTTTGAAAACCCGCGGTACCGCGCCATGTCGATCGTGATGCTGCACGGCTGCTGGCCGTACTTCCGGGAGGGCGCGTATCTCGCGGCCGTGTATGGCAACGCGTTCCTCGATATTTCCTACGCGATTCCGTTTCTGTCGCGCGCGGAAATGACCTCGATGACGCGGAGTGCGTTCGGGGTCGCCCCGCTCAGCAAGATCATGTACAGCTCCGACGCGGTGAGCATTCCGGAAATGCACTGGATCGGCGCGCTCGACGGGCGTCAGGTGATCGGTACTGTACTGGGCGAACTCGTGGATGCTCACGAGCTGGAGGTGCATGAGGCGCGCGAGGCCGGGCGTCTGATTCTCAATGCCACGGCGGCACGCCTGTACGGCCTCACCGAAGCGGCGGCATGAGGCCGCTCGAAGGGAAGCGTGTGTTCGTGACCGGCGCCGGCGGCGCGCTGGGGAGCGCGAGTGCACGCCTGTTCGCCCGCGAAGGGGCCGCCGTCGCGGTCGTCGATATTTCCGCCGAGGCTGCGAATGCAACGCAAGCGTTGATCGAGGCAGAGGGCGGTCACGCCGTGACGATCGTGGCCGATGTGCGCGATGAAGCGCAGGTGCGTGCTGCCGCGGAGACCGCAGCGGACCGTCTTGGTGGTCTCGACACGCTGTTCAACAACGCCGGCGTGATGCCGCATCAAGACCGGTCGTTCCTTGATGGAGACCTCGAGCTCTGGCACCGCATCAGTGCGATCAATCTCGACGGCACCATGCTCTGCTCGAAGTACGTCGTGCCGCACATCATCGCCGCGGGCGGCGGTGCGGTGCTCAATATGAGTTCGTTTCTCGCGGTGCTGGGCTGTTCTTTTCCTCAGGACGGCTATGCGGCAAGCAAGGGAGCCATCAGTGCGCTGACGCGATCCATGGCGGTGCATCTGGGCGCGAAGGGCTTGCGGGTGAATGGCATCGCACCGGGGCCGGTGCTCACGGCCCACGTCGAGCAATTCGTCCCCGATCCAGAGGCGCGCCAAATCC
>CAITQY010000010.1 GCA_903894655.1 uncultured Gemmatimonadota bacterium | reverse complement strand
TTCCCTCGACGGCGACGTCGCCTTCAATGTCGGCGCGGACGGCAAGGCGGCACGCGTCCCTGAGGCCGCCGTGCGCGCGCGGCGTCTCGACATGCTGAACAATCCGGTGTCCATCGTGCGCGCCGCTTTCGATCCGGCGACGAAGCTCGGCAAGCTGCGCAAGCAGGACAACTTGCAAGTACTCGACCTGACGACCCGCCAAGGCGACCACCTCGTCCTCGCCTTCAACAGCGACACGCACCTGCCCGCCTGGCTCAGCTGGGTCGCACCGCACCCGAATTTCGGCGACGTCACGTATCGCACCCACTATGCGGGCTACCAGCCCCTTGACGGCAACGGCCTCGTGCTGCCGAGCGGCTACAACATGATCAGCGACTTCCGCAACATCGCGCAGCAGAAGATCTACGTCGACAAGTACGTCGTGAACGGGCCGATCCCGGATCTCGCAGCGCCCGCAGATGTTCGCGCAGCATCCGTTCCCGCTCCGGGCCTGCCCAAGGTCGACGCGGTCCCGATGGGCAAGGGTGTCTGGTTCCTGAAAGTCACGCCGGGCGGCAACTCTACGCTGTTCGAGTTCGACGACCACCTGGTGATTTACGAGGCCTACGGCAGCGAGGCGAATGCCCTTGCCGTCATCAGGAAAGCGCGTGAAACCGTCCCCGGCAAGCCGCTCACCCACGTGATCGTGTCGCACCACCATATCGACCATACCGGCGGGCTGCGGGCCGCGGTGTCGGAAGGACTCACTGTCATCACCAATCGGGAAAACGTGGCATACGTGAAGGAAGTCACTTCGCGGTCGGCCAAGCTGTTTCCGGACGCGCTGGGAAAGAACTCGAAGGCGGTGAACGTCATCCCGGTAGACGATCACCTGAAGCTCAAGGACAAGTCGATGGAGCTCGACATCTATCGTGTGGTCAACAGCAGCCATTTCTCGTCGGGCCTGTTCGCTTACGTCGCACGCGACCGCCTCGTGGCGCAGGGTGACCTCGTCGATGAGGGCTGGGACATCGTCTGGTGGGGCAACGCCTACCCCGACAGCGTGAAGCACTGGAACCTGACCGTGGACAAGGACCTGCCGGTGCACGGCAATATCCATACGTGGCAGGAAGTCATGGGCCAGCTGCGGCAACAGACGGGGAATGCCGTGAAGCTCTGCGCGAGCGCGGAAGCGGCGCGCCTCAACGTGCAGGGCTGTCCGGTAACCAATACCCTCTGATGGGTTCAGGACGCCACTGAGCCATGCCTCTGGAGAAGCTGGGAAGCTGGGGAAGCGAGGAAGCCTTACGAAGCCGGACAAGGGAAATCAGATGCGTAGCAGCGGCAATTCTGGCTTCCCTGGCTTCCCCGGATTCAACCAGGCTTAAGGTCAAGAGCGTTATTCGGAGTGTCGGGATGGACAGCGTCGCCAAGATCGTCAATCCATGGGTCTGATGAAGCGCCACTCAGGTACCGTGGAGCGGCGCGAGTTCGCGTCGGAGATCAAGTTCCTCATTCCTCCCGACCGGGTCGAGTTGATCCGCGCGTGGGCTCGAACCCACCTCGAGCCTGACCCGAACGGGACCGGCGCAGACCACGACACCTACGGCATCACCAGCCTTTACTTCGACACGAACCGCTTTGATGTCTTTCACGGCAGTGGTTCGTTCGGACGCAGCAAGTACCGCGTGCGGCGCTATAACGGCAACGAGTCCATCTTCCTGGAGCGCAAGACCAAGACGAGGATCTGGGTCA
>CAITQY010000009.1 GCA_903894655.1 uncultured Gemmatimonadota bacterium | reverse complement strand
TTCATCACGGATATCGCCCACCAACTCCTCGAGCAGGTCTTCGAGCGTCACGAGCCCGACGACCGTTGGGCCATCTTGAACAATCGCCAACTGTCGCCGCGCGCGCAGTAGCTCAAAGAGCAATTCTTTGGCGGACTTGGTGGAGGTGGTCACGGTGACCGGACGGATCGGTGGTACCGTTTCACCGCTCCTCACAAACACGTCGAACACATGCACCATCCCGATGATCTCATCGGGCGTGTCGCGAAAAATCGGCACGCGACTGTAGCCGGCTTGCGCCACCCGCACGGCCAACTCCGCCGGTGGTAACCCGTCCGGCAACGCGAAGATCGTGGCGCGCGGCGACATCACGTCCTGGACGACCTTGTCGCCGAACTGCACCACGCCGGAGATGATCGCCATCTCCTCGGTCGTGCTGATGTCGTCGAACGCGCCATCGCGCAGCAGTTCCTCCAGCCCTTCACGTCCATCGTCGTCGGTGGCCGACGCAGGGCCCGACGCCATGACGCGCCGGACGAGATCGGCCACGACATGAAACGGCGTCAGGAACAGGTCGACGACGCGCAACAGTGGTACGAGCACCGGTACGAGCTCCGGTGCCCAGCGTCGGCCGATTGCGCGCGGCAGCAGCTGCCCCACGAGCACCAGCAACGTGAGATACAGCAATACATCGACCAGGAACTCCCAGGCCCGCAGTCCGTCGGCCATGGCGATCATGGAGCCGGTCGCAAAAACGGTCAGCATGCTCGCCGTGGCCGCCGCGTGCAGAAGTCGGGCCGGACGCTCGAGGTAGCGCGCCATCGCGCCCGTCCCGCCGTGACGCTCGATCCAATGCCGCAGCCACAAACGACTCACGGCCCGAACAGCCGTCGCGGCGAGTGTGAGCGTGGCCACGATCGCCACCGACAGCAGCGTGATCAGCAGCGGCATCAGCTCTCACCCGCCGACGTTTCGAGCGGCTGCACGCGCTCGAGGTAGACCCGTTCGATCTTGCGGCGCACGACGCGCTCGACAATCACCTTGAACGGGCCGACCGCCAGTATTTCACCCGCTCGGGGCACGCGCCCCAGCAGTTCAAGCACCAGCCCGCCGACGGTCGACACGTCGTCGCGCCGGAAGTCGTGTGACAACGCTTCCGTCAGGTCATCGAGGGTGAGGCGACCCGACACCCAGAAGCGCACGCCTTCCTCACTTTCGATCTGCCGTTCCTCCTGGTCGTACTCATCGCGGATTTCGCCCACCAACTCTTCGAGCACATCCTCGATCGTCACCAGGCCAGCCGTACCGCCGTACTCGTCCGCCACCACCGCGATATGTCGACCGGCGACACGGAACTCGCGCAGCAGATCGGCGATGCGCTTCGACGGGGGAATAAACACGGGTGGCCGCAACAACGTCAGCCAGCCACCCTCTGGTTCGTGGTCGGCCAACACCGACGGCAACAGATCCTTCACGTAGAGGATGCCTACGATCTCGTCGACCGTATCCTCGAAGACGGGCACCCGGGAATGCTGGGCGCTGCGCACGCGGTCGAGCATCTCCGACCACGGCGTCTCCTGCTCGATGCCCACGATGTCGACGCGCGGCACCATCACTTCTTCTACGGTCGTCTCGCCGAACTCGAAGACCCCGAGCAGCAAGTCGCGCTCGTCGCGCGACACGTCGGCTTCACTCGTGATCACCTCACGGAACTGGGCGGCCGCTTCCTCGCGGCGCTCGATGGTAGCGTCGGCGTCGGAGACCACTTCGGCGAACGCGGCCTCCACCCAATTGCCCAGGCGTACGACGGGTGCGAACAGCCGCTCCGCCCCCTTGGAAAACCAGGCCAAACGCTCTTCGGCATCTTCGCCGAGGGCATCCCCGACCACGCGTGCTGTGGTCTCGGCGGCGAGCACGACCACCAGTCCAAGCCCAAAGAGCAAAATCACGGTGGAGAGCGACGCACGGCCGGACAGGCCTAAGCCGACCGCGATACCGGATCCTGCCGCGAGATGTCCGAGTACGCGCACGAAGGCCAGTGCGCGGTGTGTCCGTTCGCGCGAGGGCACAGGCCGCGGCACCACCGGGGCCGGGGGCGCGAGCGCGGAACGCTCGATGGGTATCGACGACAGTGGCGGCTCGGAGAGCAGCGCACCGTCGGCGACGGCGGCGAGTGCGGCAACGACGGCTCCGCCGGTCGCCAGCCCCCACGCGACTACACTCATGCGGTACGGGTCGGCGTCATCCAGAAGCGATGCAGCAATTGCTCCTGGCGTCGCCACATCGGCGACGTCATCCGTCCCTCGCCCTCAGGATGTTCCCAACCGCAGGCGTGCAGCATTCCATGTACGACGAGCCGCGCAATCTCTTCACGCACCCCGACCCCGAACTCTTTCGCCTGTTGGCGCGCGACGTCCGGGCAGATGTAGATGTCGGCAATGACCGTCCCCGCGGGATCAGCACCCAACGCAAATGTGATCACGTCGGTGGGGCCGCGATGTCCGAGATGGCGGCGATTGAGCGTAGCACTGGCGCGCGACGCGACGAACGTCACGCTAATCATCGCGCGCGGCACCTTGAGCGCGCGGAGGACGCTGCGCGACAGCTCGACCAAACGATCCGTCGCCACCGGCACGCGAACTCCATCGGTTTGGACCGACACGGCACGGAGATTCTCTCGCGGGGTGCTCATGCGCCGGCCGCATCCGCATTGTACGCGCGGATGATATCGCGCACCAACCGATGACGCACCACGTCAGCATCGGTGAAGTAGTGAAACGCGATCCCTTCGATACCGTGCAGAATCCGTTCGATCTGCATGAGCCCGGAGTCCTCGCGACGCGGGAGGTCGACCTGCGTCTTGTCGCCGGTGATCACAATCTTCGAGCTCACCCCGAGACGGGTGAGAAACATCTTCATCTGCAGACCAGTCGCATTCTGCGCTTCGTCGAGAATGACGAAGGAATCGCTGAGCGTCCGTCCGCGCATGAAGGCCAGCGGCGCCACTTCGATCGTGCGCGTCTCGATGAGCTTCTGAAGGCGTTCGACCGGTATGAGGTCATCGAGGGCGTCATACAACGGGCGCAGATACGGATCGATCTTGGCCTGCATATCGCCCGGCAGGAAACCCAAGTTTTCGCCTGCCTCGACCGCTGGACGCGCGAGCACGATGCGTCGCACTCGCTTGCGCAGCAGCGCATCGACCGCCGCGGCGACCGCGAGATAGGTTTTGCCGGTTCCGGCCGGTCCAACGCCCACGACGATATCGTGCTCGCCAATTTGCTTGAGATACTCGGCCTGCCCCGGCGTTTTGGGCTGCACGGCGCGCCGCGCCCCCGGCAGCACCAACGCGCCATTGGTTGCCGCGGGCGCGTCGGCCGGTCGCTCGGTCAGCGACAGTCGCAGCACGTCATCGGCGCCTAGGGATTTGCCCCCGCGTACGAGCATCACCATCGCCGTGGCGATGGATTCGGCGCGCGCGACGTTGTCGGTGTCGCCCGTGATCGTCAGGCTATCACCACGAAGCGCGACGCGTGTACCCGTCGCACGGCCAAGTTCTACGAGGTTGCCATCGCCGACGCCCGCGAGCATCTGCATGTCCGCGCCTTCCACCGAGACGCGTGTCGTCGCGGTCTCCGGCGCACGGCCATTGCCGTTCACGCGTCAGTCCCTGTGACGGCGAGATGCAACTCCGCGAGGTCTTCCGGAGGCACGGCGACCGGCGCGCCCTCAAAGAGCGACCGCGCCGCGGTGGTTTTCGGGAACGCAATCACGTCGCGCAGCGACGGCGCGCCCGATAGAAGCATCGCGATCCGATCGAAGCCAAAGGCGATACCGCCATGTGGCGGCGCACCAGCCCGAAGGCCTTCGAGAAGGAAGCCGAAGCGCCGCTCCTGATCGGCGACATCACCGATCCCAAGCAAGGAAAACATGCGCGACTGCATAGCGGGATCGCTGATACGGATGCTGCCACCACCGAGTTCCGTGCCGTTGAGGACCACATCGTAGGCCAACGCACGCCAACGCGCCGGCTGGTCGGGAAACGCCTGCATGTCTTCCGGATGCGGCGCGGTGAAGGGGTGGTGCACAGCCGCGAGCGCGCCGGTGGTCGGATCTTCCTCGAACATCGGGAAGTCCATGACCACGATGAACCGCTGCATCGTGTCATCGACCAGATCGAGTCGACGGGCGCACTCCTGCCGCACGCGATCGAGGGCGGGATTGGACACGCGATCAGGCGCCGCGACGAACAGGGCGAGATCACCGTCGGCAAGGGCCAAGGCCGCGCGCGCGTCGTCGGTGAGGAACTTGGCCAACGGGCCGTCGTAGGCACCGTCGGCATGCCGCAGACGCAGCAGGCCACCCGCGCCCGCACTCTTCGCGAGCGCTTCCAACTCATCGACCTGCTTGCGGCTCCACGCGGCGCCACCAGGCACGACCAGACCGCGCACCCGCGCGCCATTCGCGATCGCGGTGGTGGTGACCGCGAAGTCGAGAGCAGCGAACACCGCGGTGTAGTCGGCGAGTCGCAGTTCGTATCGCAGGTCAGGGCGATCACAGCCATAGAATTCCATGGCATCGCGATAGCTCATGCGATCGAAATGCGCCGGAATGCTGTGCCCGGCTTCGGTCCACAGCGCTCCGATCAGCGATTCGGCAAGGGCCAGAATGTCCTCGCGCTCAACGAACGACGCTTCGATGTCGATCTGCGTGAACTCCGGCTGACGGTCGGCGCGCAGGTCTTCGTCGCGGA
>CAITQY010000008.1 GCA_903894655.1 uncultured Gemmatimonadota bacterium | reverse complement strand
CCCGGCAGCTGCTGGACAAGCGCCCCCCCCATCAGGTCACCAACGTTCTGATCGCCCGGAAGGCGGGTGTCGATCCGGCTCTGGTGCGGTATTACTTCGGCACTCGCGGCGAACTGCTCATCGCGGTCATCGAGCACATCCTCGCGAGCTGGGCCGCGACCCACCCGCCGCCGGACGCACTGCCCGTCGATCGGCTGTCCGCACACATCGGCGTCATGTTCGAATTCTCGTGCCGCGTGCGATCGATGCAGCGCCTGATGATCGAGGAATGCGCCGAAGCCAAGACCCCGGCGGTCCGGGCGCGCGTGCGCGAGCTCAATTCCATAGCGGTGGGCCATTACGCGCAATTCCTGCACCTGGAGGGAGCCGCGGCGGAGCGCTCGCCGGATCCGCTCTTCCTGCACGTGTCGATCATCGGCCTGTGCGAGTTCTTCGCCGCCGCACAGGCAATGATTCTGCCACTGGCACCCAAGCATCTGGATGCCAAGGCTCTGGCACAGCGGTACGAACACTTCATCCGCAACCTGGTGCTGGATGGGTTGCGATCCCGCATCGAGCGCCCTGGCGAGTCACCGTAATCGTTGCCACCGCGATGCATGCGCCCTCCTTGCCGTTCGCCCTACTTCCCGGTCACGAACAGGCCCATGGAGTCCTCCCACTTGCTGTCCGTGTACTGCCGAACGCGACTGCCGTCGCGATTCATCAGGAAGATCTGCGCGTAGGGCTGGGGTGAGGTGTCGTAGAGGGCCGCCTCATCCTTGAAACCGGTGCGCGAGCTCTCGAACCAGATCTCCTTGCCATCGGCGGACCAGGTGGCGTGCGCGTCCGCGCCGCGCGTGGTGGTGAGGCGTTTCACGTCGCTGCCGTCGGGCTTCATCGTGAACACTTCAAATTCGAAATCCGGCATGCGACGCGTAAACACGACGCGATCACCGGCGGGCGAGATGAACGGGAAGTTGTCCCACTCCGACGTCAGCACCTTCGTCTGGCCGCTCTGCAGGTCGAGTGAACGCAGGCCGCGGGTCTCCGGCGAGTCTGCGGTGCCCCACACCCGGTAGATGAGCGTGCGCCCGTCCGGGTGCCAGGCCGGGAACCCGGCATTGACCTTGCTCTGTGTGACCTGCTTGCTCTCCGAGCCGTCCGCCTTGACCATGAAGACGTTCGCCGGTGCGAAGCCGCGTCCGCCGAAGAAGGTGCCAAAACCGAACGCGAGCCACTGGCAGTCGGGCGACCAGGTGGGCACGAGCGCTGCGCCGTCCTGACGCTGGAAGATCTTCTGTCGCGCCGACCCGTCGACGTTCATCACGCTGATCGACGCCGTGGGGTTACCGAAGGGGAAGTCCAGATCCGTGAGCGCCAGTCGCTGCGATTTGCGGCACAGCGTCGGGAACACGTCCGTGTAGCGAGACTCGTGCTGCGCATCCCAGCTGTGCAGCCGGGTGTATTGCGCACGGTTCGTGGCGTCGAGACGGTAATAGACGATGTGTTTTGCATCCGGCGACCAGGACGGATTGCGGATGTCGCCGGCAGGCCCGCGCGCGCCGTTGGCATAGACGATTCCCGCCGCCGGCCCGTCCTTCGGGGAGGCCTTCAGCAGATAGGCGATCGTGCCGTCGGGGAGGTAGTGCGGATTGGTCTTGAGCCCCGGCCCGCTGGGGACGACGGTGCGCGCCCCGGTGGCCACGTCGATCTCTGCGATCAGGGAGGTTGCGCTGAGCTGCGCGATACCAAAGCCGCCCATGCGGGCACCAAAGGTCTCTCTGGTCGGCAGTTCATAGACGAGCAGCGTGCGGCCATCGGCGGCCCACTGTGGCGATCCCGTGGCAGCAGCCGGCGTGGTGGTTGTGAGCCGTCGAAGCCCGCTGCCATCCGCGCGCATGACATACAGGCTCGTCGGATGGGAGTGCCCGGCGCCGGCGCCCTGCTCCGCGCCGATCCAGCCCTCGCCGCGGTCCGAGGTGAAGGCGATCCATTGCCCGTCGGGTGACCACGAAGGGCGGAAATTGCCGTTCAGGGTGAGCGGGGGGTCCTTGCGGCCGTCGCCGGTCAGGTTCCTCGCCCGACGCGTCGGGAGGTCCATCACCCAGATGTTGGCCGTACGCGACCCACCCTGCGTTGAGACATACGCAAGCGTGCGGCCGTCCGGCGACAGGACGCCGGCATCCTCCAGCGAGGGATCCTTCGTCAGTTGCTCAAGCCCTGTGCCATCCGGGTGCACACGCCACAGATCGGCTTGACCTTGCCCGTCCGCGTCCCGCTCCGATGTGAAGACGATCCATTTCCCGTCGGGGGAGAAACTCGCGTCGTAGTCGAGTCCATCGGACTGCGGCAACAGGCGACGCTCCCCGGTACCGTCGGCGTCGGCTACGAACAGCGTCATCTTCGAAGGGCCGATGCGATTCATCAACATCACTTCGCGCGCGGCGGCAAGGCTGCCACAGACAGTCAGCGCGAACGCCGCGATCACACGGATCAACAAGCTCTGCATACGACTCTCCATTCTGATTCCTGGTTCCGGGCATTTCAGGGGGCGTGAACCGGCGACACCGATCCGGCGCTAGATCAACCCGGGCAGGCTGTGGGCAATGTGCGTGCGGTAGATCCCTGCCAGCTCCGCGCGGTCGAAGACCTTGCCACCTTCAAGTCCCCGCACATGTTCCAGCGAGGTCCGGAACGGATAGTCCGTGCCAAACACGATGCGCTCCACGGGGACCACAGCCCGCAATGCCCGCGTCGCCACAGGATTGGATGCCTGGGCGATGTCGTACCAGAACCGGCCCACGCTGGCCCGAAAGCCGTCCGGGGCCTGGGCCCGCGCCGCGTCCCCGCGATCCGCGCCATCGAAGCGCTCGATCAGATAGGGCATGGTTCCGGCCGAATGGCTCCAGATCATCCGGACGTTGGGGAAACGCCGGGCTGCTCCGCGATAGACGTAGCTGGCGATCGCCCGCGTGGTGTCCGTACCGTACTCGATCAGCGTGTCGGCGATTTCAGGCATGAGACGGGCACAGCACGCTGCGCTGGTGGGATGCACGTAGACGATGGCCCT
>CAITQY010000007.1 GCA_903894655.1 uncultured Gemmatimonadota bacterium | reverse complement strand
GACTGACGACGCAAGGCCGACATCACCGTCGGACGCTTGTCCACGACCGTGACGCTCTCGCGCAGGTTCGTCAGGAACTCGTCGACGCGCTGCTGACGTAGCGACTGCACGAGCTGCTGGCGCTGTGTGGTCTTGTCGGCTTCGAACGCCGGGCGGCTGGCATCGGTACGGCTGTCGACGCGAAGGACGACCATACCGTCCACCGCCTTGAATGGACCACCCACCTGACCGACCGGCACGGTGAACGACGCGCCGACCGCGGGCTCGAACTGCCCCAGACCCTGAACCGCATCAACGCGCGCGAATGCTGGTGACTTCTCAACCAGCAAACTGCGCTGCGCTGCCGCCGCTTCGAGCGTCGACGTGCGCGCCGCGGCCGCAATTTGCTCGGCGATTGGCCGCAGCTTTTCGATGCGCTTCTCCTTGGCGAGGCGACGACGAATGTCCTCCTTCACTTCGGACAATGGCTGCTGGCCGCCCTGCGTGATCGAGTCGACTCGCGCCAAATAGTACGCTTCCGGCGCGTCGAACAGATCGCTCGTCTCGCCAGGCCGCAGGCCGGAGAACGCCCATGCACTCACGCTCGGCACGTAGCGTCCCGCATATGACAGTGGTTCCTTCTCAAACACGACAACCGAGGCCGGTGACAGGCCGAGCATTTTGGCGGCCGCGTCGAACGCCTTCGGATCCTCTTGACTTCCGGCCTTACTGGCCAGCGAGTCGGCACGGCGATCGGTGCGTGTCGCGCTGGAATCACTTTGCCCGATCGACAGCAGAATGTGGCGCACGTCAAGCGTATCGCCGGACTTCGAATCGACGCGAATCAGGTGCCAGCCGAACGGCGTGAGCACGGCCTGAGACAGCTCACCCGGCTTCAAGCTGTACATCGCCGTCTCGAAATTCGGCGTGAAGCGGCCGCGGCCACCCTTCCCAAGCGAACCGCCGTTCGCGCCGGAGACGCTGTCTGTGGATGCACGCTTGGCGACGTCTTCGAACTTTGCACCGCCGACAATCTCGGCGCGCAACTTCTCAATACGCACCTTGGCGTCAGCCGAGTCGGCCGCTGTGACCGTGCGAGGCACGGTCAGCAGGGAAACCACGGCGCGGCTCGGACGTGTGAAGCGCTTCGGATTTCGGTCGAAGAACTGCGAAATTTCGGCGTCCGTGACAGTGACGGCCGTGTCGGTGAGGGCCGTCTGGCCCACAAGGACGTAACTGACCTGTGCGCTGTCGTGACGGTCACGATAGATCTGCCAGAGACGTTCGTCAGAGACGTAGGCATCGGACCCGATCTGGTCGAAGAGCTTCTGCTTGGGAATCTCGTTCCGGTAGTACGCCTCAAGACCGGCCAGCATGCCCGACTGCCGCGCCATCGGGCTGGCGAGCAAGCGCTGGTACTTCGAGAGGTCAAATCGGCCGTCTGTTTGCAGATCCGGAGACTGCATGGCCTGCGGCGGGGGAGCGAGTCGTGCCGCTTCGAGGATCTCGTCGTCAGTAACCGTGATGCCGCGACGCTTGTATTCCTGTTGGAGCAACAGCTCCGTCACCAGTTCGTCGTATGCACGATCTTCGAGCGTCTTGCGCTCGTCGAGCGTGAGCCCCCGGCCGAGCTGCTGTTGCTGCTGCTGCTCGAGGGAATTCACGGCATTTTGCCATGACGTCAAAAGAACGTCTTCGCCGTTCACCGTCGCGATGGCGGTGGAGGTCGTCACGGGCGAGCGGCCTGCGAGACCCGAGGTCTCGTACAAGAGGAAACTGCCGACGAAAGCCACGATCAGCACGATCCAGATGTATTTCGCGGCGCTCCGCATCGATTGCAGCAGATCGGAAGAGCACACGTCT
>CAITQY010000006.1 GCA_903894655.1 uncultured Gemmatimonadota bacterium | reverse complement strand
GCTTCGTTCAGCGACTGTTGCTCCGCATCGGTGACTCCGTGCTCAGTGCACCAAAGGCGCAGCTGGCCGCGCAGGAACGCCGCGAATGCGCGGGCTTCGCGGGTGGCGCGATCGATCCAGATGGCGGGCACCGGTTCAGTCAGTGCCGTCGGCATCGCGCCCAGGAACGCGGGGATCGCGCGGAGCCGCGCGCTGATGGAGGTGGTGCAGGCCTCGATCGGCTGCGTGGGTCGCAGCAGCAACGACACCACGCTGAAGATCGCCTCGCCGGTCCAAAGCGCGGGATTCCGATCGTGAAAGAAGCGGCTCTGCGTTTCGAGAATACGCACATCGATGTTCGCGCGCGCCAGCTCGGCGTCGACGGCGTCGATGTTGCCGGCGAGGGCGGCATCTCTGCAAGGCGGGAAGGCGCTGAACAACGCATCGTGCAATTCGGCCAACTCCGCCACGTCGGTGTCACGCGCGTCGCGCGACCAGTCGGGGAGCCGATGGTCATGCGTGTGCAGCCCCGTGAACGTGGCGTTCACGGGATGACGTTCGAAGTACTGCGTGAGGAAGCGGTCGAGCACCGCCGGCGTGTCGTGACTCAGGATGCCGATCCCGCGACGGGGGGCTGTTCGAGCGGAATGTTCACCCAGCGCCGTTCACGGAAGGAGCGCTCGACGGCGTTGATGAGCTCCTGCACATGGGCCCCATCTTCGAAGTTGCCCTCGTTGCCTTCCACTTCACCGCGGATCTCGGAGATGAACGAGCCGATCAGGTTGGCATAAAAGAGCGAGCGCCATGACTCGCGCGCACTGCCGCCGGCCGGATAAAAGCGCTGCGGAATCTCGAGCTCCTTGAACTCGACCGAATCGGCGGTCGCGCCTTTGAGCGTTTCGCAGATGCCGTTCTCTTCGACCAAGCGACAGATGAGCGCGCCTTTGCTGCCATACACACGCGCCTCGATGCCGGGATAGTTGCCCACCGTCACGAAGCTGGTTTGAATGGAGCCAATACCGCCGTTGTCGAACTCACCGATAAATATGTCGCCGTCGTCGATATTCATGCGCATCATGGTGCCGGTGGCGCGCACCATGCGCTCGGGGATGAAGTTCTTCATCGTGCCGACGACCGACTTGAAGCGACTGCCCATGAACAGGTGGCCAATGTCCATGATCGGTGCGCCGTACCCTTCCAGCGACGACACATGAATGTCCGTCTGGTCGGCTTCATGATCGACCTGACGCAGCGGCGTTTGCGGATCGAGCCACTGCGAGTTCTGCTCGTAGCCGTTGAAGATGAACGGCGTGCCGATGTAGCCCTCGTCGATCAGTGATTTCATGTAGCGCATGGCCGGCGAGTAGCGAAAGGTGAAGCCGAGCTTCGTCTTCAATCCCTTGCTTGCCGCTAGTGCCGCCGCGCGTCGCGTTTCGGTGAAGTCGTACGCCACCGGCTTCTCGCACAGCACATGCTTTCCCGCTTCCATTGCCGCACAGCTCAGCGAAAAGTGCGTCGCGCTCGGCGTGCACACGTCGACCACATCGATATCGGTGCGGGCGATCAGCTCTTCGTGCGTGGCATACACGTTCGGAATGTCGAATTGCGCGGCGAATTCGCGGGCACGCTCAACGATGGGATCGGCGATCGCGACGATGGTGCAGCGCGGATCGCGCTTCCAGCCGGGAAGATGGGCGAACTGCGCCCAGGCACCGGCGCCGAGCACTCCCACACGAACGATGTCGTTGCTGGCGGTCACTGAATTACCCGTGAGGTGTCACCCGGCAACAAGAGCTGCCGGTGCGCCCAGATCGGCGCGATGCCGTTCTTCATGACGCGTTCGTGGAAATCGCGGAGATTGAAGTTTGCGCCTTGTGCCGCCTTCACATCGCGCCGCAGCGTAAGCATGCCACGCTTGCCCAGGAAGTAGCCGCCGTAGGTGGGGTCGTAGGTGCCACGTTCCGCTTCACGCTTGGCAGCGGGTGCGGCCACGTACGCTTGCTGCTCGAAGCACTCCTGCGCCTGGGCGAGGGTCCACTCTCCGGTGTGCAAACGAATGCCGGAGAGCAGTCGGCAGATGCGGGTGAGCGCATCACTCAGCTGCGCGAGTTCGTAGCGCGGATCGCTGTTCATGAAGCCTTGCTCCACCACGAGCTCTTCGGCGTAGTGCGCCCAGCCATCCTGTCCCGATGACGGCTGCGGAAACGGATTCAGGCCGATCCAGATGCGACGGATCTTGCCCGGTGTCTGGCGCATGTGCACGGCGTGCAGCCAATGACCGGGCATCGCTTCGTGGGCCGACGTAATCGCCAGTGAGGCGTAGTTGAAGCGCTCGAGCCACGCGTCCTGCTGCGCGGGCGAATCTGCCGAGTCGGCGTCGGTGATGTAGTAGAAACTTTGCAACGGCGTCTTCTCGAGCGGCGGCGACGCGTGCATCGAGGCGAAGCCCAGTGAGAAGGGCAGCGCCGGAGCGACCACCACCCGCTCACCCTCGGGGACGACGGCGAGGTTCTTGGCCGCGACGAAGCGCGTGAGCGAATCCACGATGGCCTGCGCCGCCGCCACCACGTCGCCGCGCTTGGGATGATCGCGGCGAATCGTGAGCCACGTGGCCTGTGGATCGGCGCCTGGCGCCAATCGTAGTGCGGCGGCACGGAAGCGCTCCTGCGCGCTCTTGAGTTCCCGCTCACCGAGGGCGGCGAGGTCGGCCAGCGGCACATCGATGAGTTCTTCCGCGCGGTAGCGTCGCGCGACCGCGTCACCACCGACCTTCCACTCACCGTTGGCGGTAGGGAGTACGGTCTTCTCGAAATCGGTGGTGTACGCGTCGATGGCTCGCGACGCGACCGTCGCGGCGCTCACGAGCGAATCCATGAGCGGTGTGCCCTTCTCCGCGGCGAAGGCGACGGGCACGTCGGTGGTGAGCATTGTGGACGCACCGCGCATCATGCCGAGTCCGCGTTCGGCGAAGATCCGGGGCGGATTGACGATGTTCGTGCGCGCCGCCTGCAGTAATGCGGGCACACCGGCGAGCTTCGCGATGATGCGGCGCATGCGCACTGGCGCCGCGTCGTTCTCCATCGTCATCAGGTTGTGCACGCCATCCGACAACGCACTGGCGTATGTCATTGGATTGCGCTTCCAGTTCTCCAGCGTTTCCTGCTCGAGCAGCCACCCGTCGATCACGCCGGCGAGAATGCGTTTGTCCACGCGCTCGTCGGGGGTGAGTGACGAATCGCTGAACGCCGCGAGCTCGGCCGCTGCCGACTTGAGGGTCGCGATCTCGACGGCGATCGCCTCGGCCGAGAAATCGTCGAGCCGGTCGTCGTGATCGTGCAAGCCGTTGCCGGCTGCGATGGAGGGATGCCGTTGCGCGAAGCCGTCGAGATAGCGGTCCACGAAGGGGGCGAGGCTGGCGGAGGTCGCGGTCGGATCGGCGGCCCGATCGGCGGCCGGGGCGCAGGCCGCACCGAACGCGGTGCCGAGGGCGCCGAGCGAGAGCAGCGCAGCTGTCGTGAGTCGTATGGGGGTTCGCATCGGGGCTTAACCTGTGGCCGATCTCCGTCCTTTGCAAACGATTTGTCTGCATATTCGCCCGGACGAAGGTTCTCGTTGTTGTTCATTCACCATCGACCCCATTCCACCATGCTTTGCCGTTCTCGGTGTGCCGTAACCCGGTGGATGTTGGCGATCTCGGGCCTCGTGCTCACGAGCACGCTCGCGCGACCGGTCGAGTCGGTGGCGGCGCAGTCTGCCCCATTGCCGGCCGATCAACAGGAGGCACGCGCCATCCTGCGGCAGCTGGTGAACATCAACTCGACGACCGGCACGCCCGGGGTGCGGCGCGCGGCGCAGGCCATGGCCGCCCGGTTGCTGGCGGCCGGCTACCCGGCGGTCGACGTGCAGCTCCTTGGCCCACGTCCGGAGCTCACGTCACTCGTGGCGCGCCTGCGCGGACGGGCCTCGGGCAAGAAGCCGATGCTGCTGATGGCGCATCTGGACGTCGTGGCCGCCAACCGGAGTGATTGGCCGACCGATCCGTTCACGATGGTCGAGAAGGACGGCTGGTACTACGGGCGGGGTTCCGAAGACAACAAGGCTGGTGTGGCGGCGATCATCGCGAATATGGTGCGCTGGAAGCGCGAGCAGTTCGTACCCGACCGCGACATCGTGATCGTGCTCTCGGCCGATGAGGAGACCACCAGCGGCTCGATGACGTGGCTGCTCACGAATCACCGCGCGAAGCTCGACGCGGAATACGCCCTCAATACCGACGCCGGCGGTGGGGCGCTCGATAAGGGGGCGCCCGTGTCGAACTCGGTGCAGGCGGCGGAGAAGGTGTTCGCCAACTTCAAGGTCGAGGTCACGAATCCCGGCGGGCACAGCTCGGTGCCGCGGAAGGACAACGCGATCTATGATCTCTCGGCGGCCCTAGTCGCCTTCGGCGCCTCGGAGTTTCCCATCCGACTCACCGAGGTGTCGCGCGCCTATTTCCAGCAGAGCGCGGCCACGCAGACGCCCGAAGTGGCCGCCCTCATGCGCGCGGTGGCGGCGCAGCCGATGAGCCTGACGGCTGCCCATTCACTGGCCGCCACGAATCCGTACTGGAACTCGGTGATGCGCACGACGTGCGTCGCCACGCTGCTCGCGGGCGGACATGCCGACAATGCACTGCCGCAGCGCGCCTCAGCGAACGTCAATTGCCGCATGCTCCCCGATGAGGTGCCCGACTCGGTGCGGGCCACCATTCAGCGTGTGGTGGGATCGCTGGCCACGGTCACGGCCGATGGGCCCATCACGCCGAGCCCGGCGTCGCCGCTCCGTGCGGATATCATGGGCGTGGTGGAGCGACTCACGAAGGAGCGATTCCCGGGCGCCGTGGTGGTACCCGAAATGTCTACCGGCGCCACCGATGGTCTGTTCACACGCAATGCCGGCATCCCCACCTACGGCATTTCGGCCATCTTCTTCGAGCAGCTGGAACCGAGCCGTGCCCACGGCCAGGATGAGCGCGTGGGGGTGAAAGCGTTCCACGACAGCGTGGACTTCTGGTACCGCATGGTGAAGCAACTGGCATCGCCGGCGATTACGCCGTAGCCGGTCACGCTGCCGGCTGGCGCAGCGGCTTCACGGCCAACGTGAGCACGAAACCGACGGCGAGGAGGCCAGCCAGCAGCATCAGCGGTTGGTCGTAGATGTGGACGCGCGGCTCGCCCGGGGCCAGCGCCGCGCGGGCGCGCTCGGAGAGTTGGGTGATGATCACCGGTCCCACCACGGCGGCGACGCTCCACGCGGTGAGCACGGCGCCGTGGATGGCGCCCACGTTGCGCGAACCGAACAGGTCGGCGAGGAAGGCCGGCATGGTGGCGAAGCCACCACCGTACATGGTGAACACGGTGAGCAGGCAGGCCAGGAACGGCCACCAGGCACCCATCTGCGCCAAGCGCGGAATGGCCAGAAAAAGAGCGAACTGCACCACGAAAAAGATGAGATACGTGGTACGTCGACCCAGCAGGTCCGACGCGCTCGACCAGAGCAGCCGTCCGCCGGCATTGAACAGGCTGATCACCGCCACCACGGAAGCGGCCTGCTGGGGCGTGCGACCGAAGAGGTCCTGCATCATCGGCGAGGCCTGGGCGAGAATGCCGATCCCGGCGGTGACGTTCACGCAGAGGATGCCCCAGAGCAGCAAGAACTGCGGCGTGCGCACGGCCTCGCTTCGCGTGAGGTTCGCGGTCACGGCCGTGGTCTGGCCGGGCTCGCCCTCCGGGGGCGGTCGTAGCAGCTGGGCGCCCGCCATCATCAAGGCGAAGTACACACCGCTCAATACGAAGAGGGTGTTGGCGACGCCCACCTGCTCGACGAGAAACGCGATTGCGTAGCCGCCGAGAAAGGCGCCGCCGCCGAACCCCATGATCGCGAAGCCGGTGGCCATGCCGAGTCGATCGGGAAACCACTTCACCAGCGTGCTCACCGGCGCGATGTAGCCAATCCCGCACCCGATGCCGCAGAGGATGCCGAGCCCCACAAAGAGCAGGAGCGGCTGTTGCCAGAGCAGGCCTAGCCCGCCAAGGGCGAGTCCGCCCGCGAAGAACACGGCCGACGTCCTGGCTGCGACCCGCGCCCCCCGTCGCACGACCCACGGTCCCATGGTGGCCGCGCTCAGCCCCAACAGCACCAGCGCTGCAGTGAACGTGGTGTACGGCGGGCTCCCCCACCACGGCTGCGGCGGGAGCGCGGCGATGATCGGGCGATTGAGCGTGCTCCACGCGTACACCGAGCCGATGCCCAGGTGGACGAGGACGGCGCCGAGGGGGATGGTCCAGCGGGATTTCGACATAGGGCCAAATAAACCGCATGGACGGGCATTCGGAGCCCCCTGTGGCTTACCGAGATTCCCAATCGGACCGGTGGGGTTGGTAGGTTGCGCCATGTCCTCGCGTGAAAGTCCGATCGCGGCCCAGCGGGCCCGCAATTCCCGCCTCACGGCCCAAGCGGAAGAGCTGGCGCGGGCCGACCGGGCCGAGCATGGCCTCCCCGAGTTGCCGGTGATCCTGCTGCCGGCGAACTCGCGCAACACGACCGAACTGCCCGAGGAGTCGCGTGACGCGTTTCTCGAGCGGCTGCGTGGCACCATCGCCGAGGCGTTCAGCGAGGCGGTACGCGACAACCGCGCGCCAATGAGTGCCGAGGCCGAGTCGGCGCGCGAGGACGCGGGATGGGCGCTTCCGGCGTCGATCCCGGCGATGCCGGATATCATCGGCGCGAGCTGCGGGACCTGTCGCGGCGAGTGCTGCACGGCGGGCGGTACGCATGGGTTTCTGCACGCCGACAGCATCACGCGGGTACGCGCCCAGCTCACCGACGACGGGGAGACGGTCACCCCGGAGTCGCTGGAGGCGCGCTACGCGTCGCACCTGCCGGCTCGTCATTACCGGGGGTCGTGCGTGTTTCACACCACGGCGGGGTGCCACCTGCCGCGGGCGCTGCGGTCGAATCTGTGCAACCGGTATGTGTGCGGCGGTCTGGCTCAGCTTACCCGGGCGCTGGTATCGTCGGAGCAGACGTCGGCGTATGTGGCGGCCGCCGACTCGGTGCACCTGCGGCGGCTCGCACTGGTCACGGTGACGGGGGCACGGGCGATCACGCTGCGCGACGTGAATTAGCGTTCATGGCTTGCGGGCGCCCGCGCCTTCTATAGCGTTACAGAGCGTTACAGTTTCCAACCTTTCCCTCCGCGGCCGGTGTCCCATCACGTGACCAAACCGATGCCCAAGTCCCTTCGCCGTCCGATCCGCCTGGCCGCCTTGAGCGCTGGGCTCGTCGCCATGACGGCTTGCGCCACCTCGCGGTCGTCCTCATCGGCTGGAGCGGCGTTCCAGATGGGCGATGCCGGTGCGCTCGTGCGCGCGCGCGCCGACAGCCTGCGCTATCCGTGGGTCACGGCCGACGTGGACTTCATGAGCGGCATGATCCACCACCACGCACAGGCGATCACGATCTCCCGCTGGGCCCCGTCGCATGGCGCGAGCGCGTCGGTGCAGCGGCTTACGGCGCGCATCATCAATGCGCAGACCGACGAGATCACGATCATGCAGACGTGGCTCAAGGATCGCCGTCAGACGGTGCCGATGGTCGATTCGCTCGGCAACGTGACGATGGCGGGCGCAGCGCACGACATGGCGGCCATGGCCGGCCACGACATGGGCGGCATGGCCATGGGCCAGATGTCGATGCCGGGCATGCTCACCGATGCGCAGCTCAAGGAACTCAACACGGCGCGCGGCGCCGAGTTCGACCGGTTGTTCCTGACCTACATGATTCAGCACCACCGGGGCGCCGTCTCGATGGTGAAGACGCTGTTCTCGGCGCAGGGCGCGGGGCAGGATGAAACCGTGTTCAAGTTCGCGAACGATGTCGAGGTCGATCAGAGCACCGAGATCAAGCGCATGTTCACGATGATGTTGGAGATGGGATTCGCTCCGCCGGCGTAACACGACGCGCTGGTTGGGCGAGCTGTTGGACGAGCTGTTGGACGTGATGTTGGACGTGATGTTGTCGGACTACCACCACCTTTTGAACACAGGAACAGACATGTCAGAAGCACTTCCGCGTCGTCGCGGGGCGAGTGTTGTCACGGGCTACGCGGCCGTGGCGCTGCTGGGCCTCGCGGCGTGCGCGCCGTCGAAGCCCAAGACGGCCCCGACGCCGATGAACGATCCGCGCGTCGGCCTCAAAGCCGGCTTGTTCGACGCCGGCGAAGCGATCTCGAACATGAAGGTCGTGGCGAAGGCGGTCTCGCCGCCGGGCTTCCTGGGCATCACGAATTCCGACCTCGCCTTCACCGGCAAGTACGCGATTCAGGGCAACTACAATGGCCCGGTGATCTGGGACATTTCGAACCCGGCCAAGCCGGTGCTCGTGGTGGCGTACAGCTGCCCCGCGTCGCAGAACGACATCTCGGTGTACAAGAACCTGATGTTCATGTCGGCCGAAGCGAACAACGGTCGCGTGGACTGCAAGCCGGGTGGCGTGCCTGATCCCGTGAGCAAGGAGCGCATGCGTGGCGTGCGCGTGTTCGACATCAGCAACATCCGCGAACCGAAGTTGATTGCGAACGTACAGACGTGCCGCGGCTCGCACACGCACACGGTGCTCGAGGATCCGAAGGACAAGGAGAACGTGTACATCTACGTCTCCGGTTCGTCGGGCATCCGTTCGGCCGGTGAGCTTGAAGGCTGCGCCGACGTGGCGGCGGACGATCCGAACTCGGCGCGCCTGCGCATCGAGATCATCAAGGTGCCCCTCGCCAACCCGGCCTCGGCCGCGGTGGTCGGTCGCGCCAACATCTTCGCCGGACTGAGCGCCGCGCCGGCGCATGGCCTGTCCGACGCCGACAAGGAAGCGGCGGCGAAGACGCTCGCCACGGCGAAGGCCGCCGGTGCGTTCATCGCGAAGAACCCGCAGTCGGGTGCCGAGATGGTCGTGCCGCCGCAGGTGATCCGTCCGTTGCTGGACAACGCCATGAAGGCGCGTGGCGGCACGACGGCGAACGCGGCCGATAGCGCGGCCGTGCGCGGTATGGCGCAGGGTGCGATCAACACGATGTTCGCCGGGGCGGCGGGCGGTGCACCGGCCGGTCGTGGCGGCGAGCGTTCGCAGTGCCACGACATCACGGTGTACCCGGCGCTCGGCCTGGCCGGTGGCGCCTGTGAAGGGCATGGCCTGCTGATCGACATCAGCAACCCGATCGCGCCGGTGCGTCTCGATGCGGCCGCCGACTCGAACTTCGCCTACTGGCATTCGGCGACGTTCAACAACGACGGCACGCAGATGCTCTTCTCCGACGAGTGGGGCGGTGGTTCTTCGCCCAAGTGCCGCGCCGGTGACAAGCCGGAGTGGGGCGCCAACGCGATCTTCTCGATCGTGAACAAGAAGCTCGTGTTCAAGAGCTACTACAAGATTCCGACCGTGCAGTCGTCGAACGAAAACTGCGTGGCGCACAACGGCTCGCTGATCCCGATCCCGGGTCGTGACGTGATGGTGCAGTCGTGGTATCAGGGCGGCGTCTCGGTGTTCGATTGGACGGACCCGTCGGCGCCGAAGGAAATCGCCTCGTTCGATCGCGGCCCGGTGGACTCCACGCGTATGGCGATGGGCGGCTCGTGGTCGGTGTACTGGTACAACGGCTCGATCGTGAGCTCGGAAATCGCTCGTGGACTCGACGTGGCTGAGCTGGTGCCCAGCCAGTACATCTCGCAGAACGAGATCGATGCCGCGAACACGGTGAAGTGGGATTACCTGAACGCGCAGGGTCAGCCGAAGATTTCGTGGCCGCCCAGCTTCGCGCTGGCGAAGGCGTTCACGGACCAGCTGGAGCGGAAGGGTTGTGTGGCGCCGGCCAAGATCTCGGAGATCCGCTCGTCGATCTCGAGCGCCGAGAAGACGTCGGGTGCGGCGCGCAACGCGACGCTCACCAAGCTGGTGACGGATGTCGAAGCCAGCCGCAGCTGCGACCCCAAGAAGACGGACCTGCTGAAGAAGGCGCTGCAG
>CAITQY010000005.1 GCA_903894655.1 uncultured Gemmatimonadota bacterium | reverse complement strand
GCAGCCACGTATGCAGGTAACCTAGCTCTTCTGACTCCACGATATGCCCGTCTCCCTCTTCGACGCGCGACGGGCCGACTCGCGCGATCGTCCACCTGGACCCGTGGCCCCTCGAACGAGACTCTGGCTCGACTTCGTCAACACCGATGCCGCCGCGCAAACGCCCGGGGGCGATTTGTTGCGCGACTTCGAGGCACTCCTCTCCTGGTTTCAGGAAGCGGGAGCGGTCGACGACGAGCGCGCCGCCGGCATTCGCCGACGTGCGGTGCTGCAGCCGGCCGCCGCCGCGGCCACGCTGGTCGACGCCCGACGGGTGCGCGCCGCGCTCCGCGTGCTGGCCGAAAAGGGGCACCTCACCGAGCGGGTCCGCGACGATGCCGTTGTGGAAATCAACCGGGTACTCGGCCGGAGCGCGGGAACGCGCCGCCTCGACACGCGCACGGAGGGCGGGTACGTGCGCACTTTCGTGCCCACGGGCGATGCGTTCGCCGGTTTGATGATCCCCATCGTCGAGTCGGCGGCCGACACACTGGTGAACGCGGAGCTCTCGCGCGTGCGCCGCTGTGCCGATCCGCGCTGTCATCGCGTGTTTCTCGACGGCACCAAGAACGGACTGCGTCGCTGGTGCGACATGGGGACGTGTGGCAATCGCGCCAAGGCCGCCCGCCATCGGGCGCGCACGGTGACGCGTCGGTGAACCGAACACCAGCTCGCGCGCAGTGCGGTCGATGACGACGCCGCGTACGCCCGCCCGCGCCATCGACGCGATCCCGCGCCCGGAGTCCGATCACGACCTCACACTGGAGCGCGGATTCGTCGCCTCGTTGCGATGGCTCGTGTCCGAAGGCGACGCACGTGGTGTCCGGCGCATCGCCGTGGAGCTGCGCGCATTGCGCGAAGCACTCGCCGCGCTCGACGAAACACGCGCCGCGCGCGATGAATTCGAGAAGCGCGCGCAGGAACTCGACAAGGAGCTGCAGGCCGCCTTGGCGGTCCTGGGCCCGGGCACGGCGATCAACGGCAATGGATCGCTGGTGCAGCGTCTGGCGCGACTCCGTGAACGGCTCGCCGAAGACACCGCGTCGCGTCGCCAGCTCACCATCGAGCGCGATGCGTGGCGAGCCATGTGCACCTTGCTGACACAAACGCGCGCGCGCGTGCATGAGCTCCTCGAAGACGCCGAACGCGAGCGCGATTCGCTCACCGGTGCGCTCGACGTGATGAAGGCCCGCGTGATGGAGCTGAGCGCCCTCCACGACGATGCCGCACGCGATGCGGCCGCCAGTCGTGCTGAGCTGGCGGCCGTTCGGGAAAAGCTGCGACGGTGGAGCGGCACCGTGGAGCGGGCCCTGCATGAACTCGCCGGCGCCGCCGGTTCACTCGCCCGCGACGCCTGATCGCCTGCGGCGCAACGTTTACGCGCCGACGACCGCCGTCACACTGGCCGGCACCACGGCACGCACGACGGACTCCTTCAGGTAGCCCATTTCGACCGCGTAGTTGGCCAGCTTGCGCTGCAGTAGACGACGTCCCCGAAACAGACGCGACTTCACCGTGCCTTCGGGTACGCCGAGCGCCGTGGCGATCTCGGCGTAGCGGAGGCCCTGCAGATCGCTCAACACCACGGCGGCCCGATACTCCTCGGGCAGCGAACGGATCGCACGTGTGATCTCGTCGTCCAGGAACGAATCGTAGAAGCGACTTTCGGGATCCGCCTCACCGACGGCCTCGAACAGCGCCCAGCCCTCGGTGTCCTCCGGCTGCTGCACTTCGCGCGCGTCGATACGCCGCTTCCGGCTCACGAACACGTGATACAGAATCGTGAATAGCCACGCGCGGATGTTGGTCCCGAGATGATACTGTTCCCACCGCTCGAGCGCACGCAGCAGGGTGTCCGACACCAGATCCTCGGCGTCGTCGCGCGACCGTGCCAGTTTCAGCGCAAACGAGTACAACGCATCCAGATGCACGAGCGCCTCGCGCTCGAACTGCGCGCGACGGGCCACGCGATCGCCACTCGGAACCGTCGCCAGCAGCACTGCCTCTTCGTCCATGCTCACCATGATCCCGCTCTCCGTAGGTCTGCGCCGCGCGCAGCAGTCGCCGTCATCCTGCCATCGAAGGAACCGACATGCTCCTTGCAATGCCGTGCGGTGAGGAGCCTGCGTCCTCGAGATTGCGGTGCAGTTGCATCACCGTCCCGTCTCGGACATGCATCGCGATGAACCGTTTCAGATCGGCGGCAATGCCTTCGAGTACCGAGAGGTCGCGCTTGACGCGCGTCATCAACACGGCCCCTTCCAGCGAGGCAATGATGAAGCGGGACAACCGGACGGCGTCGACATCGTCATGCAGCTGCGGACGGGCTTCCCACAGCAGCGAGCGAATCTGGCTGGCCCAGCGCTCGAACACGGCTTCGATCCGAACCCGGAACCCCTCGTGGGCATCGGCCAGTTCCGCCGCCAAGTTGCCAAACGGCGAGCCATGACGCCCGCCGCTCTCGGATTGCAGAGCCACGACCGCGTCGATGAACAGGTTCAACCGTTCAAGCGGGTCGATCATCGGCTCTCGCAGAATGGCAAGACCGCGCTCGGCGAATCGCTCGAACTGACGGTTCAACACTTCGTAGCCGAGCTCTTCTTTCGACTTGAAGTAGTGATAGAAGTGGCTTTTGCCACTCAGTTTCGCGCCCTTGATAACGTCGTCCACCGAGGTCGAGGTGAACCCTCGCTCGGAGATCAACGTCGCGGCTGCGTCCAGAATTTGCGTTCGGCGGTCTGACATAATTCGTAGATATTAGGACCGTACGGTCCTATGCGCAAGCCCAGCCCCATAAGCTATCTTAAACTCCTTCTTGACAACGACTTATGAAACTTGAGAATTTCAGCGATGAACAAAGTTGATCCGCGTGAGCCGGAGAAATTAGGACCGATGAGTCCGATGGCAGAGCACACCCCAGCGGCCTTAAACGCCTGCGAGGTGACGCGCACGTATCTCGAGATGCCATCCCTCCAGCAACTGGTGCCAGGGCGGCCTCCCAGCGTTCCCGCATCGCTCGATCGGATCGCCCCCTGCACCGTCGACGCGTGGCGGGCGCTCTATCGGCAGATCGGCGCGCCATGGCATTGGCACGACCGCGATGCGTGGGACGAAAGCGCCATGTCGGCGCATCTCGCGCGCCCCGACGTTCGGATTTATCGTATGACGGCAACGCTCGGTGCAGAATGGACCGACGACGTCGGCTTTCTCGAACTCGAACGGCACGGCGACGGGTCGGTCGAGATCGGCTACCTCGGTCTTGATCAGCGTGTGCTCGGGCGACGTCTCGGCGGATGGCTCGTCACCGAGGCCGTGCGGACGGCCTTTGCGTGGGGGGCCGTGCGGCTGTGGCTGCACACCTGCACCCTCGACGCGCCGGCGGCGCTCCCGAACTATCTCGCGCGTGGGTTTTCGATCACACGCACCGAGACGTACCACACCACTGTTGCGTAGCATTCGCCGGCCAGGACGATGTCGCCACATTCCGAGGCGCACGAGGCGGCTGTCGCCTCCGGAGTACAACCATGCTCATACGCTCGTTGATCTGGACGCCGACCGCCGGCCTCGAATTCGCCGCGGCCGTGCTGCATCATCAAACGATGACCGTCACGACGACTTCGGAGCGCTAATGCTGCATCCCTTCGTGTTACGTCAGCTGCGACGACACGGCACCATCGACGTGCCGGATGCGCTGGAGCCGATCCTCAAGTCGGTCAGTGCGCTCCTGTACGACGTCGACCGCGAACGCGAGCTGGGCGCGGACGCGATGACCGAGCTGTCGCGTGAATTGGAGTTGCGCTATGAGCGCATGGAGCAAAGCGAGCAGCGCTATCGGTTGCTCTTCGACGAGAGCCCCATGGCGATGTTCGCCGTGACCCGCGACGACCGCCGCATCATCGCCTGGAACCGCGCCGCCGAGACGACCTTCGGGCACGTCGAGCATGACGTGCTGCATCAACCCATCGAGAGCCTCCGACTCACCGGCAACGAGGGATGCCTGCTCTCGCCGATGCTCGCGACGAACGTCCCGCTCCCCGGGGCGGGGGCGCCGATGGAGGCAACGATGCAAACGCGCGACGGACGCCTGCTCGATGCAGAGATCATGTTCCACACCGTCGTGCTGCAGGAGCAGGAAGCGGCGATCGTGCACGTACGTGATGTGACGATCGAGCGCGCCTCCGTCCGGGCCCGCGCCGAAAGCGAAGCGCGCTTCCGTGCATTCTTCGAGTACGCCGGCATCGCGATTCACGTGCTGTCCTTCGACGGCATCATTCTCGAGGCCAACCCGGCGTCACAAGACCTGCTTGGCTACTCGCCGACCGAAGTCATTGGCCGAGCCGCCGTGTCGCTCTCGCCCGACGAGGACATCGAAGCCAGCCGCGAACTCGGCCGCGATCTCCGCACCGGCAAACGCGACTCGGTGACGATCGAGCGACGCTTCTTCCACAAAGAGGGGCACATCGTGTGGGGACAGCTCACCGTGTCCCGCGTCACCCACGGGGGCGAAGCGCGCATGATCGGCATGATTCAGAACATCACGGAGCGGAAGCGGATGGAGGGCCAGCTGATGAAGCAGGCGTTCCAGGACGACCTCACCGGATTGGCCAATCGCGTGCTGTTCCGCGACCGGCTGCACCACGCACTCGAACGACGCAGCCGAGGCGGCAGTCGCGTCGCTGTCATCCTGCTCGACCTGGATGGATTCAAGCGCGTGAACGACTCGCTTGGCCATGCCGTCGGCGACGAGCTGCTACAAATTGTGGGACGCCGCATCGCCAGCGCCGTGCGGACCGGTGAAACCGTCGCCCGCCTTGGCGGCGACGAATTCTCCGTGGTCATCGAATCGATCGAACAGGGCGACGATCCCGAGCTCCTCGCCGAGCGTCTGCTCATGTTGCTGCGCATGCCCATGCGCATCGGTGGCCGGGAAGTGGTCGTCGGTGTCAGCATCGGCGTTGCCATCGCCGACCCCAGCGATGACGAAGAAACCGTGCTGCGGAATGCCGACACCGCGATGTACGCCGCGAAATCGTCAGGGAAGGCCCGTGTGCGGCGCTTCGATCCCACGATGCACCACGACGCCATGGAGTGGCTCGAACTCGAATCCGACCTGCGCATCGGCGCGGACCGGAACGAGCTCTTTCTCGAGTTCCAACCGCTCATGCACATCGAGAGCGGTCGCGTGAAAGGCTTCGAAGCCCTGATCCGCTGGCAGCACCCCAAGCGCGGCTATGTCGTGCCCGGCCTGTTCCTCCCGATCGCCGAAGAAACCAGCATGATCGTGTCGATCGGACGCTGGGTGCTGCGGGAAGCCTGCATGCAGGCGGCACGGTGGACGTCGTACTCGAGCGAACCGCCCTCGGTGAGTGTGAACGTGGCCGCCAAGCAACTCGACAGTGAGACGCTGGTCGACGACGTCCGCTCCGCGCTCGAGGTCTCCGGGCTGGACCCACGTCGCCTGATTCTCGAGATCACCGAGAGCGACGTAATGCGCTCACCAGAACTCGCGCGGGACACGCTGAACGCCCTCAAGGCACTTGGCGTCAAGCTCGCGATCGACGACTTCGGCACTGGCTACTCGTCGCTCAGCCACCTGCAGTATTTCCCGGTGGACGAACTGAAGATCGACCGCTCCTTCGTCTCACGTATCGAAGAGGGCGAACGCGAGGCCGCGTTTGTCCGAACGATCATCTCACTCGCGAAGTCGATGCACATCGAGGTCGTGGCCGAGGGCATTGAACAGCCGGGTCAGCAGCAATTCCTTCATTCCGTCGGCTGCGAGTACGGGCAAGGGTATCTGTACAGCCGCCCGCTGCCCGCCAACGCGATCGAGGCCTTCGTGCAGCAGTCCAAGCAGGTGCGCCCCTTGCTGTCGCCGACGCCGAAAAAGTTCGCGTAACGCACACGGAGCGCACGCGGGGCGCACGCGTCAGCGCCGCCGTCGCCCCTTCCCAGGGTGACGGTGGCCCCCCGGGCCACGTGATCCACCACCGCGTTCACCACCGCGTTCGCCGCCCTTTCCGGACGGCCCGCCGCGATTCCCCCCCTTCTGGGACGGCCCGCTGCGATCACCACCCGGCCGCCGCTCGCTGGCGTCGGTGCTCCGCGCCCGCTCGTCATCCGTGAACGGCAGGTCGAGCTTGTGCTGCAAATCGTCGAGCGTATCGGCCCGTACCGATCCGCGCTGACCGCGCGGCACGACGAAGCGCACCGGACGGTCAAGCGATGGCACCTCCTCCTGCACCATCGTTCGGGCCAGCTTCTCCGGCACACGCAAACGCACGACCGGCACGAGACGGCCGTCGTGCTCCTCCACGTCGTAGTCCATCGGCACCGTGCGATCACGGATCTCAACCGCCCCTGGCATCGCGCGGGCTTCTGCCACCTGATCGTGGCTCACGAAATCCCGCCGATCGAGCAGCATTGGGATGTTCCGGATCGTTTCCCAGTTCGTGGCTGTGCCCATCTGCGCTTCGTACCACGCGGTGAGCTCCGCCTGCCCGAGACGCGGCGTGACCCCGCCTAAGCGACGCCACACCTCGCGGATCTCCTCGACGACGGGCTGATTACGACGCGCCGACGCATGCCGTAGCTCATTGCGGGCCGCCGCCTCGGCCAGCAGATGCCGCGCCGCCTGCGCGTGCTCCGGCGGGAATTCGTCGAGGCCTTCGCTTTCGCGAGCGAGCTCGAACCCGAAGTACGTGAGTCGGCGACGTAACAGGACCGGCGACTGCTTTCGGTCGGGATCGAGTGCCAGCTCCGGCGGATGCCGCTGCGCATACTGCTTGATCAATTCGATCGACAGTTGCGTGCCTTCGATGCTGGCCCGTGGCACACCGAAGCGATCGGCGAAGTAGCGAAGCGGGCCCGCCACGGCCCCCCAGCTGCCGCATACGCTCGTTTTCGACACGCGCGCCTCGTGCCCCTCGGGCGTCTGCTCCTCGATCACCAGATCGAACGGCATGAAGCGCGCGAGCAGATCGCCGAAGCGTCGCTGTACGTCATGACGCACCAGCGGCAGGGTGACCGGCAACGGCATGCCCACCGAGCGATACACGCTGGCCATCGCGAGCGCGGCATCTTCGAGTGACTTCACCAGCACGCCGCGCTGCTCCGCCCAGTGCGCGATACGCTCGGCGTCGAACATGTGCCGCGGCAGCCCGTACACGTCCCCGATGTAGCCGGCGGCCCGAAAGCCATCGGCGTACACGTTGTACGCGGTGAGGTGATCGCTGCCGCGCACCACTAACCCTTCCAGATCACGCCCTTCGCGCGTCATGCGATGCAACGAATCGATGCCGCTCATCACCGCCAGCATTGGCAGCAGTTCATCGTCAGCATTCACGATGAGCTCACCCCATGCTCGATCCACCGGCAACGCTTCCACAGCCTTGCCGTAGGTGGTCAGCCGTCCGTTCTCGATCAGTCCACGCGATTCGAGATGCGCGATCGCCTTGCGATACGCGACGCGATCGAGCGGCACCGGCAAGTCGAGCGCATCGGCCTGCACGCCAAGGTCGGCGCAAGTGAGGGCCACGCGCTCGGAGTCGCCGGCCAGTTGGAAGTCGGGCGCCGTAGGCTTGAGCGATTCGAAGCGGATGTCGCGGTCACTGAGGATGAATACCCGACCGTTCTCCACGCGGCCATGCACGCGCCCCGCCATCTGCAGGATTTCGTTCGAACCCAAGTGCACGCGCGTGAGCACGTTCCGCCCGCGGTCGATCACGTTTGTGAAGCGCGTGTCGTCGATAATGACCGTATCGAGCCCCGGCACATTCAGTGCGCTCTGTCCGGCCGCGGTCATCGCGAGGAAGAACGGTTTCGGTACCACGCCTTCGAGGAAAGGACGGATCACGCGAATCGGCTCGCCGCCATGATAGTGAGCCGCCGTGATGCGCGGATAGCGCAGACGCACCCACTCCGCCGCTTCTTCGACCGACGCGCGCGTGGGCAGGAAAATCGCGACCCCGCGTTCCGAGCGTGACACCTTTTGCAGGAACTTGTCGTCGAGAAAATTCAGCGGCTGCTTGCGCTCCACTTCGACCTTCGCCGCCTTGGTCGCATCGAACGCCGACACCTGCAGGACATCGGCGCTTTCCAGATAGCGCGCATAAAACGTGGGATCGACGGTGGCCGACAACCAAATGAAGCGGCACCCCACACGCTTGCCGAGCGCAAGGCACAGTTCGAGTTCGGCGCTCGTCTGGTGGATCTCATCGACGACCAGCGTGTCCGTGGCCTGGATGTCCCCGTCCTGAAACCAGCGCCGCGCGATGCCGGTCGTGATCACGACGACGTTCCACGACGGCGTCTCCGGCGTCGCTTCACGTTCGCGGTTGACGACACCGGCCTTCAGCGCCGTGGTGCCGAGAATCGTTTCTGCGATGGGACGGATCGCCAGCGTTTTGCCGGTCCCTGTGCCGGCCACGATGCCAAAGCCCTGACCACTCGATGCCAAGCGGCGCAGATCGTCGCCGCGCGTTCGCTCGAGAAACGTGTCGAGGTGCAGGCCCACGGCGAGTTCGATCGTTTCGCAGGCCGCACGCGTCGGCGCAATGACGATGACGCGCCCGGTGGGCGGCTTGGCCGCGGCAAAAGCGGCGCGGTCGGGGGGTAGGTAACGATCTTGGGGAGTGCGCACCCGTCCAATCTAGTGGGCGCCGGGGCCGTACGGATTCCGCGTCGTGGGAGCCGGCGGCCTAGCGCTGAATGAGCTTGACGCGCTGACCGTTCTTGAAGATCTCGATGCGGTCGGCGCGTCCGTCGCGATTCACGTCGGTCCACACCTGCAGCAACTCGTTGCTCTGATCGAGAAAAATGGCGCGCCACGGTACGCCGCCGCGCCCCTGATCGGGCACGCGCACGGTAAACTCGTTGGTGCCCAGCCACTGCATGATGTCCGTGCTCGGTCGGCCCTGCAGCACATCCATCACCGAGCGCATCGGCGGCAGGACCTGCGGGTAGGCGCGTGACGCGTACTCGGGCAGATCATCGCAGCGACCGTCCTTATCCACGTCGTTGCATACGGGCGGACCATACCGCTGGTCATCACACCAGCCGTCGCCATCACGGTCGAGACAGGTCGCCGACCCATAGCCTGGCGGCCGAACGCCCGGTGCTTGCGCGAAGTACCGCGGATCATTCACCGCGCCTGGCACCACCACGCCGCCCGGCGTCACGTACCCGCCAGATGACCCGGCGCGCCCCTGCGGTGACACCGCACCACCTGGATATGACGAAGCCGGCGAGGAACTCGCCGGCTGATCGCCATGCAACTGTGCGTCCGTGATCTTCTTGGCTTCCCAAGCGTCCCGGGCCCGCGGATCCGCCTGCGAGAGATCCGGTGGAATCAGCGGAGCGCCCTTCTTGTCCGTCGGCTTCGCGAACCCCTTGATCGGCAGCTCCGGCTTCTTGCCTCTCGCCGCATCCTCACCGTAGATCACGCGTCCGTTGGCTGGCTTGTTGCGCACCGCGCTGGCGCAGTCGGTGGGAGCGGGCTGCTGCGCCGCGGGCACCCCATCCACCCACACACGGCACATGCCGGCTGGGGGGAGGAACCCCTTGGGGACGTCGCTCTTTTCGCTCTTCTCGCTTCGACCCTGCGCGTCGACGCGCCCCGCACTGAGCGAAAGGCACAGCACGACCGTCGTTACGAGGATTCGCCAATTCATGTGCAACATGCCTTCCTCCTGCAGGACCTCGCGCGCCATCCACCATGGAGAGCATACGGACGTCCCGATGACTCTCTAGGGCAGAGACCATGCCAAGACGGACCCGTCCGTCGGCCGGCGCGCTGCTGCGGTGTAAGTATCGGCACCACGGTACCCTACGGACAGGGGGAGGGTTCGTCAGGTAACAGGCAGCGTCCGTCAGAGGGGACACCACCTGTCTGAAAAACAGTAAGGGGTACGGAGTACGGCGTCGGGAGTGCGTCCCCCCTAGCCCCTACTCCCTACTCCCTACTTCGCCGTTAATCCCCAAATGAGATTCCCATCATCCGCGCGGCCTGCACCACGTCGTGCGCCGGATCGACGCGCTTTACTTCCTTGAGCACCTCGTCGATGGGAATGGTGACGAGGTGCGGCGACTGCAGCGCCACCATATGCCCCCAGCGCTTGTCGGCGATGGCCTGCACGGCCGCGGCACCGAAACGCGTGGCGAGGAGTCGGTCGTAGCCGGTGGGTGATCCGCCGCGCTGCAGGTGCCCGAGCACCATCGAGCGGGTTTCCTTGCCGGTGATGCGCTGAATGTCGTAGCCCATCCGTTCGGCGATACCACCCAGCCGACGATCCTGTCCGGGCAACGACGCGCCGATGATCGACTCCATCCCGCCCTTCGGCTTCGATCCCTCGGCCACCACCACGATGCTGAAGCGACGGCCGGCCGCATCGCGATCCATGATCTTCTCACAGACCTTCTGCATGTCCCATTCGATTTCGGGAATCAGAATGACATCGGCCGTACCCGCGACACCGGCATGCAGCGCAATGAATCCGGCATCGCGCCCCATGACTTCCAGCACCATGACGCGATCGTGCGACTCGGCCGTAGTGTGCAGCTTATCGATCGCTTCCATGGCCGTGTTGACGGCCGTATCGAAACCAAACGTCGTCACGGTGCCGGGGACGTCGTTGTCGATCGTCTTGGGGACGCTGATCACGCGCAGGCCTTTGGCGGCCAGCTGCGACGCAATCTTCAGCGAACCGTCGCCGCCGATCGAGATGATCGCCTCGATGCCAAGATTACGGGCATTCTCCACAAGTTCGTCCGAGCGATCGATGTTCTTCCACGTGCCATCGGGCTGGAGAATAGGATACGCGAACGGGCTGCCACGATTGGTCGTCTTGATGATCGTGCCGCCTTGACTGGCGATGCCCCGGACGCTGTCCTCGGTGAGCGGGACGATTTCGTCCTCGCCAAGCAGCCCGGCATAGCCGCGCTTGATGCCAAGCACGTCCCAGCCGCGGGTACGGGCGGAGAGCACCGCCGCCCGGATGACGGCGTTGAGTCCCGGCGCGTCGCCGCCGCCGGTGGAAATCGCAATCCGCATGTCAGAAGAGATGAATCGAGTGGTTGTGAGTGGTGGCGATAATCTATCGCGTCGTCACGGATTCAAGGTGTCGGGCACGCCGTTGCGCGCATCTGGCCCCGGCACCGGCGGTGCGAGGATGATGGCGACAATGTTCGGATGACACCGTTCGACGACCTCGGACTGATCGTGTGATCCAACGCGGCGAGCGACTCGAGGACTCGCGAAATAGTCGCCGCGCCCCATCCACGCCCCCTCCGCTCCGGTCACCGATGCATTGTTCGCGCCGCACCACGCACCTGCGCCGTCACCGACGTGGCGCGACCCTGATTGAACAGCTGTGGCTGCTCTTACTGATGGGCGGACTCGCCGCGCTGGCGATGACGTCCGGCAGCGCGTTGTTCGCCGCCCTCGATGTCGCGATGGCGGCCCAAGCCACCGTCGACCTGCTCGCGCTCGCGCGCGATCATGCGATCGCAACCGGTGAACGCACCGCCGTGCGCTTCGATGTGGCAGGCACGCGCGTCGTGGTGCACGTGGGCCCTGATACGATGGCCGTGGGTGACTTCCACGGCAGCGGGCTCACCCTCGAGGCCACGCGCGATTCGCTGAGCTACGCGCCGTCGGGGCTCGGCGTGGGGGCGGCCAATCTGCGGCTCATCCTTACACGAAGCGCCCGAGCCGACACGATTACGGTGTCGCGTCTCGGGCGCGTGCAACGACGATAGCACCGACGAGCGCACCGACGATCAGGTACCGAAGTCGAACCCCGGCACGCTGACGCGCGGAATTTCCTGTCCGATCGTGCGTTCGATCGTGCGCACCATGCCGATGTCTTCAGCCGCCATGAACGTGTACGCATCGCCCGTGCTGGCAGCGCGGCCCGTACGGCCAATGCGGTGCACGTAGTCTTCCGGCTGCTGCGGCACATCGTAATTGATCACGTGCGTGATCCCCGAGATGTCGAGACCGCGCTGCGCAATGTCCGTCGCCACCAGGACGCGCAGCTTTCCGGACTTGAAGTCTTCGAGCGCCGCCATGCGCTCGCGTTGTGACTTGTCAGCGTGCATGGCGCCCGCCTTCACCCCGGCCTTCTCGAGATCCTGCACCACGCGATCGGCGCCGCTCTTCGTGCGCGTGAACACGAGCACCGAGTCATGCGCTTTCTTCGTGAGCAGATGCACGAGCAGGTCGTTCTTGAGGTGACGCGGTACCGGATACACCGCATGCGTGACCGTGGTCGCGGCCGACGAGCGCCGACCGACCTGCACCACGACGGGCTTGCGGAGATACTTACGCGCGAGCGCCTCGACCTCGGGCGGCATCGTGGCGCTGAACAGCAGCGTCTGCCGGTAGCGAGGCACTTGCTCGACGATACGATTGAGCTGCGGCGCGAAGCCCATGTCGAGCATGCGGTCCGCTTCGTCGAGCACCAGCGTCTCGAGATACGAGAAGTCGACGTTCCGCTTCTCGAGATGATCGAGGAGACGTCCCGGCGTGGCGACGACCACGTCGACGCCGGCGCGCAGCGCGCGTTCTTGCGGCTCGTAACCAACACCGCCGAATACGGGGATGACATCGACGGGCGCATACTTGGAATACTTGCGGACGCTCTCCTCCACCTGGAGACACAGCTCACGGGTGGGCGTGAGGACCAGGACGCGCGTCCGACGCGGACCGCCCAAAAGACGATGCACCATCGGCAGCGTGAAGCTGGCCGTCTTGCCGGTGCCTGTCTGGGCGAGACCAATCAGATCGCGACCTTTCAGCGCGAG
>CAITQY010000004.1 GCA_903894655.1 uncultured Gemmatimonadota bacterium | reverse complement strand
CGAGCTGTCCGTAGCGGCCACTGCGCGCTTTGGCGAGCACGGCGTTGGAGAGATCGGTGGCGATGAAGGTGATCTTCCAGCTGGCCAACTCGGGGAAGTGCTCGCGCAGGAGCATGGCCACGGAATACGGCTCCTGCCCGCTCGACGCCGCCGCGCACCAGATGTTGAGTTGACGGCTGGCCGCCTTCCGCGCCAAGACCTCGGGGATGAGGGTCTTCTTCAGCGCGTCGAAGGGATGGATGTCGCGAAAGAAACTCGTCTCATTCGTGGTCATGGCTTCGACGGTCTGCCGATGCATGGTCCCGAACGCGGCGACGGCCATCGCGTCGGCGAAGTCGTCGAGCGTGGCGAAGCCGTGCACTTTGGCCAGCGGTCCGAGCCGCGACTCGACGAGATATTCCTTTCCGGCCTCGAGTACGATCGCCGATCGTGCGAGCACGAGTTGACGGATATATCCGAAGGTTTTCGGCGTCATTGCCATGTGCCACCTGACGGTGTTGCAGAAGAAGAAGGAGACGCACTGCGCGATGCCGGCAGCGATACGGCACGCGATGGAGCGCTGGGCGAGGTGATCGGTCCGGTGCCGACGCGATCGATAATGGCCTGGGCGATGCGGTCGAGTGGCAGCACCTGGGAGGCGATCCCGGCGCGGGCGACAAAGCCGGGCATGCCCCACACGACCGAGGTCGCTTCGTCCTGAGCAAAGACACTGCCGCCAGCGTCGTGTACCGCCTCGCTGCCGCGCAATCCGTCCTGACCCATACCGGTGAGGATGACGGACAGGACGCGCGGACCGTAGCACTCGACGACCGATCGCATCATGACATCGACCGCGGGACGACACGAATTCTCTGGCGGCCCCTTCGTGAGCGTCGCGATGACGCGGCCCCCAACGGTCTTGAGCACCAAGTGATGGTCACCGGGGGCAATCCACGCGACGCCCGGCGCGATGACCGCCCCTTCGGTGGCTTCACGCACGGAGAGTTTCGACATCGCGGAGAGCCGGTCGGCGAGAAACTTTGTGAACATCGGCGGCATGTGCTGCGTGATCACGATCGGCAGTGGAAAGTCCGCGGGGAGCTTGGGAAGAATCTCGATCAACGCATTCGGACCGCCGGTTGAACAACCGATGGCCACAATGCTGATGCTTTGCGGCGGGCCGGTCGGCGCGGGACGCAGCGGTCGCGGCGGCGGCGTGCCGGCCACCTTCGCCAACTGGTCGGCAATGCTCGCGCGCGGCGCCGCAGGCAGCACTCCAACGCAGAGTGACTTGATCCGGGGAATCAGATCGTCGCGGATCCGCTGCTGAGCGATCGTCACACTGCCCACGTTGGCGGGCTTGGTCACGTAATCGGTGGCTCCGCGGGCGAGCGCCTCCATCGTGGCCTGCGCGCCGCGTTCCGTCAGCGTGCTGAACATGATGATGGGCAGTGTCTTCCACGTCTTTCGAATCTCCGTCACCGTCGTGAGACCGTCCATCTCCGGCATCTCGATATCGAGCGTGATGATATCCGGCGCGAGCTGCGCGATCTTCTGCAGCGCGATCCGTCCATTCGCTGCGACCCCGACCACTTCAATCTCGGGATCGGCCGCCAAGACGTCGGTGACGAGCCGACGCACGACGACGGCATCATCCACAACGAGGACGCGAATGCGACGCATGGTCAGGCCGCGGGAACGAGGCCGAGCATGTCCAGCTTGTCCCGCAGGATATCGGCCGTGAACGGCTTCATCACATACTCGTTCGCGCCACACTCGAGGGCTTTCATGACCTGGCTCATCTCGGTTTCGGTGGTGACCATGAGCAGGGGCAGGTCCATGTAGCGAGGATCGGCACGTACCGCGAGCAGAAACTCAAAGCCGTTCATCTCGGGCATATTCCAATCCACGAGCGCGAAATCCGGGCGACCATGGGCCGCGAGTTGCTCGAGCGCATCGCGACCGTTCGCGGCAAACGTCGTGGCGACGCCGAGATCGCCTACCATCTTGCCGATCACCGCGCGCATGGCGCGGGAATCGTCGACGATCAGGGCACGCATACGAGCACTCCGGTAGTGGAAGTCATGAGGGATCGGTCTCAGAAGTTGAACTTGGCGACCATCGACTGCAGCTCGGACGCCATTCGGACGAGCTCCGACGAGGCCTGCAGGGAGTCTGCTGCGCCTTGCGAGGTCGAGATCGCAGCCTGGGCCACGCCGGTGATGTTCTGGGCGATGTCTGCCGAGCCGGTCGCCGCCTCCGACACGTTCCGCGCCATCTCGTTCGTCGTGGCGGTCTGTTCTTCGACGGCGCTGGCGATGGTGGTTTGAATCTCCGCGATCTTGTCGATGATGATCGAGATCTCGCGGATGGCGTTGACCGCGCCAGTGGTATCCGCCTGAATGGCCTCGATCTTTTGGCTGATGTCTTCCGTGGCCTTCGCGGTTTCCTTCGCGAGCTCCTTCACTTCGTTGGCGACGACCGCAAACCCCTTGCCGGCCTCGCCGGCCCGTGCTGCTTCGATGGTCGCGTTCAGCGCCAACAGGTTCGTCTGCTGCGCGATCGAGGTAATGACCTTGATCACTTTGCCGATTTCCGCACTGGAAAGGCCCAGCTTCGCGACTGTCGCATTGGTATCCTGCGTGACTCGCACGGCACTCATCGCGACCCGCGACGCTTCCGCCGCATTCGTTGCGATCTCGCGGATGCTGGCCCCCATCTCCTCCGTGCCGGTGGCGACGGTCGAGACGTTGCGACTCACCTGCTCCGATGCCGCCGAGACGACGTTGGCTTGCGCACTCGTCTCTTCGGCCGCCGCACTCATGGCGTGACTCGACGCGGTGAGCTCCTCGGCCGCACCCGCGAGCGACTGCGCGCTGTTGCTGACCATCGCCAGCAGCAGCTTCTGTTCGTTCACGTCGGTAGCGAACTTCACCACCTTGTACGGTTTGCCGTTCAGGTCGAAGATGGGGTTGTAGCTCGCCTGTATCCAGACGGCACGACCCCCTTTGCCCACGCGCTTGTACTCCGCCTGCTGGAACGTGCCGGCGTTGAGATCCGCCCAGAACTTGGTGTACTCAGCCGAGCGCGCATAGGTAGGATCGACGAACATGCTGTGATGCTTGCCCGCGATCTCGTCGAGGCGGTAGCCGAGCGTGCTCAGGAAGTTTTCATTCGCATGCAGGATGGTGCCGTCGAGTGAGAACTCGATCACGGCCTGTGCCCGGTTGATGGCGGCAAGCTGTCCCTCGTTGTTGGCCGCGCGCAACTTCTGCTCGGTCACATCGATGGCGAACTTCACGACCTTGCTGACGCGTCCACGCGCATCGAAGATCGGGTTATACGACGCCTCGATCCACACTTCCTTGCCGCCCTTGGCAATGCGCTTGTACTCGGCCTTCTGAAACGTCCCGGCGCCGAGATCACGCCAGAACTGCGCATATTCCGTGCTGGCGGCGTAGGCCGGTTCCACAAACATGCGGTGGTGGCGCCCCACGACTTCGTCGAGCCGATAGCCGAGCGTGCTGAGGAAGTTGTCGTTGGCGTGCACGATCGTGCCATCGAGCGCGAACTCGATAACGGCTTGCACCCGATTGATCGCGTCAATTCGACCGGAGAGGTCGGCCTCACGCTGCTTGGTGGCGCTGACATCGGTCGCGAACTTGATCACCTTCACCGGATGCTGCTGGGCGTCGAGCACCGGGACATAGCTGGCCTGCAGAAAGATGTCGCTGCCATCCTGCTTGCGTCGCGTAAACTCCGCGGTCACGAACTGTCCGGCGCGCAGGTCGCTCCAGAACTTCGCATACCCCGGGCTCGACGCGTATACGGAGTCCACGAAGAGGCGGTGATGGCGACCTTGGATATCCGCCAGGCGGTAACCCATCACCGCGCAGAAGTTCTCATTGGCGGTCAGAATCGTTCCGTCGAGATCGAACTCGATGACGGCCTGTGACCGGGAGATCGCATCGACGATCGCCTGGCTGTTTGCGTGATCTGCGGTGCGCGAGTCGGCGAGCGTGGTGTCGGGCGCGGCACTTGGACGGCGGGTGGAGCGGGCGGGGGTGGCGGTAGCGGGGGCCATCGTGGTGATCCGGAGGTTGTGTCTTGCATGCAAGTGCCGAGAAGCACTCTGAGAAGCCGTCGTCGGCTACTCCAGCCAAACGCGAACGTGTTGCTGCTCATGATGTGATTCGAACAGCACACCGGGGACGTGTCCGCGCTTCGCTGACATCCCCACGATACCGGCGAGGTTGGTTCCCTCGCGTGCGAGCCGTGCTCGCAAATCATCCGGCATCAACTCTTCGAGAGTATCGGCACAGCGTCCCGGGAAAGTGAGCGTGACGCGCGGGGCGCCACTCTCACTCACCCGGATCATGAGGTGTTGCGCAATCGCCTCGGTGCGTGTGTCGATCATGTCGCGCGTCATCACCGGTGCGTGCGCAGCTGCGCGCGCTGGCGATGATGCGGATTTCATGAGCGGTGAATCATCGCCTAGCATGGCGTCGAGCATTGGACGTAGCGCGACGGGCGCATGGAGAGCGCGGGCGTAGGACAGCAGTCCCTGCCACGCGCGTACCACGAAGATCGCGTTGGCGGGACCGGATACGCGCAGGTTCCAGCGGAACTCGCCAAGCACCTCGGCCATGCGCGGCCCCAACTGCCATGTGTCAAAGTTGAACGGTTCCCTCGACAGCCACGGTTCGAGCATCAGCGCGGTGAACGCACCGAGTCGATCCGCCATCGGTTCCATCAGTTCGGCGCGAAACCCTAGGTCGATGTAGCAAGCGAGATACGCGTCGGCTGTGGTATCACCGGTCAGCGCGAGCCGGAAGAGACGCGCCAGCGCATCTGTGAAATCGACGGGTAACGCTTTGGCGCAGCCGAAGTCGATGACGCCGACACGGACGGCGCCGTTCTCGAGCCGGAAGCGGTAGTTGCCGGCGTGTGGGTCGGCGTGCAGGAGTCGCGCCTGAAACACGCTCTCCAAGAAGAAGCGCGCGAGAATGCGCAGGGTGTCGGCGCGCTGCGCGGCGGACCACTGTTTCGTGGTGTGAAACGTGTCGCCGGCGAGCCACGACATGGTGAGGACCGTCGGTGTTGACAGCTCGGCAACGGCGCGCGGCAGCTCGAGCCCGGGAATACGCTCGGTGAGCGTGGCTAGGCGCCGGAGGGTGACGGCTTCGCGTGTGTAGTCCAGTTCACTGGCCAGCATGGCGCCGACTTCGCCGCGATAGGCGGCCATGTCGAATCCGCGACCGAACCCGCCAAAGGGCAGGGTGAGCCATTCGAGCGCGCCGAGATCGAGTCCCATGGCGTCGCCGATGCCGGGATACTGCACCTTCACGGCCACGCTGCGTCCATCGTGAAGCGTGGCGCGGTGCACCTGGCCGATCGAGGCCGAGATTCCGACCGGTGAAAAGAACCGAAACCGCTCGCTGAGCGGCGCACCAAGTGCCTGTTCGACGAGTGGCTGAATCTGCGCGATGGGGAGTGCGGCGCCAGATTCGGTGAGCGCCGAGTACGACACCTCGGCGGGCTCGCTGGCATCGAGTTCGCCGAGGCTGATGACCTGCCCGATCTTCTGTGGTAGGCCGTGCATGGCGCCGAGCCGTGCGATAATGCGTTGGCGCACGGCGGGATCGGCACCTCTCGTCTGCGCGCGCACCAGGTCGGCAGACAAGCCGGCCAGCTGGACACCTCGTGTGAGGGCCGTGAGTGCGCGCGGACGACGGGCCATGTGAGGCGGAGCCGCTTAGAGCGTGAAGCGTTGCACGAGCGCCTGCAGCTCGGACGACATGCGGGACAGCTCCGACGAGGCACGGAGTGAGTCGGAGGCTCCGTGTGAAGTGCTCGACGCCGCCTGAGCGACCCCGGTGATGTTCTGGGCGATCTCGGCGGATCCCTTGGCCGCTTCGCTGACGTTGCGCGCCATCTCGTTCGTAGTCGCGGTTTGTTCCTCGACGGCGCTGGCGATGGTGGTTTGCAGGTCGGAGATCTGCGCGATGATTTCGCCGATCTCGCGGATCCCGTTCACCGAGCCAGCGGTGTCGGCCTGAATCGCTTCGATCTTCTGGCTGATGTCTTCGGTGGCCTTCGCCGTTTCCTTAGCCAGTTCCTTGACCTCGTTGGCAACGACCGCGAAGCCCTTACCCGCCTCGCCGGCGCGCGCCGCCTCGATGGTTGCGTTGAGCGCCAGCAGATTGGTCTGTTGTGCGATGGAGGTGATGACCTTGATCACCTTGCCGATCTCCGCACTGGAGATGCCCAGCTTGGAAACGATCTTGTTGGTCGACTCGGCGACACGCACCGCATTATCGGCCACCTTGGAGGCGTTGGCGGCGCTCCCGGCGATCTCGCGAATGCTGGCGCCCATCTCTTCGGTGCCCGTGGCCACGGTGACGACGTTGCGGCTCACTTGTTCCGACGCGGCGGAGACGACGTTCGCCTGGGCGCTCGTCTCTTCAGCGTTGGCGCTCATCTGATGGCTCACGGCCGTGAGCTCCTCGGCCGCGGCAGCCAGCGCACTCGCATTGTTGCCGATCGCCTTCATGCTGAGGCGCAGGTCCCCGATGAAGCGCGACAGCGCCTCGCCCATCTGACCAATGGCATCGGTACCCTTCACATGCAGTTCGCGCGTGAGATCGCCGCCCGCTGCCGCATTGACGACGTCGAGCATCGCATCGACCTTCTCACGCAACTCGGCGGCGGCCTTGGTTTCGCGCTCCTGCGCGTCCTTGATCTGCCGTTCGGTCTCGAGCTGCTGCGTGATCACGGCCCAACTGATCATCGGACCGACATAGTTACCGGCTTTATCGTAGATCGCACTCACGCGCAGATCGAGCGTTTCCGGTCCAAGCTGAATATGCGCCTGGTGCGGCAGGTTACGCGGATCCTTGAGGATGTTGCGCTGATGCTTGGGATCGCGGTGGAAGATGTCGATGTTGGCGCCGAGCGCCTTGTCGGCCTTGATCGGCATGAGATGCTCAATGGTTTTAAGCGTCTTCTCCGAGGCCGGATTGAGATACGTGATGTGCAAGTCGAGATCGGCCATCATGAGGTTGATGGGCACGTTTTCCATCATCGACATGACGCGCTCGAGGCCCGCCTCTACCTTCAGCTTCTCG
>CAITQY010000003.1 GCA_903894655.1 uncultured Gemmatimonadota bacterium | reverse complement strand
CGATGGCATGGTCATCTCGCGCATGACGATCGACGGCAAGCCGGTCAATCTCGCCTCCAATGCGGCGCCCGCCGGCGATGGCGGATCGGGAGCGCGCGCGATCGTGGCCGCACAGCAGAACGCCGCCAACGCGCCTACTGGCGAAGCCGTGCTGCGTAACGGACGGTCCACGGCAGCCAGCGTGCGACTCGGGACGCCAATCGCGGCCGGCGCGAAGGCGGTGCTCGAGATCGCCTGGTCGCACAAGCTCCCCGGCGGACCGGGCACCGGACATCGCATGGTGCAGCGATGGGCGGACACGCTGTATCAGCCCACGCAGTGGTACCCGCGTGTCGCCGTGTACGACGACCTGCGCGGCTGGGACAATGAGCTCTATGTCGGCCCGTCGGAGTTCTACAACAACTTCGGCACGTTCGATGTGAACATCGACGTCCCGGCCGGTTGGATCGTGAGCGGCACCGGGGTGTTGCAGAACCCCGAGCAGGTGCTCACCGCGGCCGCACGCGAACGCCTCACCAAGGTCACGCAGTCCGACGCCGTCACCACTATCGTCGGTCCCGATGAAATCGGTGCTGGGCAAGCCACCGCTATGGGCAATGCCAACGGACGACTCGTGTGGCGTTTTCACGCCGACACGGTGAACGATTTTGCCTGGGCCACCGCCAAGAAGTACGTGTGGAACGCGACCCGCGCCACGATTCCCGGCAAGGGCGCGATCCCGGTGCACATGCTGTTCCTGCCGGGTCGTGCGAACCTGTTTGCCAAGGCGGGGGAGATCAGCCGCCACGCGCTCGAGTTCTACTCGAAGCTCTGGTTCCCGTATCAGTTCCCGCAGCTCACGCTGCAGGACGGGCCGAGCTCGGGGATGGAATACCCCATGGTGATCAACTCGAATGCCGGCGCTGCCGACCACGAAACGGGACACATGTGGTGGCCCATGGTCGTGAGCAACAACGAAACGTGGTACGGCTGGATGGACGAGGGCTTCAATCAGTACATGAACATCCTCTCCGATGCCGACGCCGCTGCCAAGGCGCCGGTGTTGGATGGACTCGGCCAGAGCTACGGTCGTACCAGTGGCGCCGAGGCCGAGCCGCCGATGATGTGGAACGCCAACTACGCGGGGCCCGGCTTCTACGGATTCACCACCTATCAGAAAACGCCGCTGATGCTCTCGGCGCTGGGCGGCATTGTCGGCGACAGCGCCGTGCAGCGTGCGCATCGCGAGTGGGCGCAGGCGTGGATGTTCAAGCATCCGTCGCCGTGGGACTACATGTTCTTCATGAACAAGGCGCTCGGGCGCGATCTCAGTTGGTTCTGGAATAGCTGGCTGTTCACCACCGAGAGTGTGGACGGCCGGTTGGCCAGCGTGAAGACGCAGGGGATCCGCACCACGGTAACGGTGGCGCACGACGGCAACATGCCTGCGCCGATCGTCCTCGAGGTGAAGTTCGCCGCCACCGGCCCGGCCATTCGACCCATGAAGAATGCGGTCATGACGGACAGCGTGACGGCGCTGGTGACCTGGCCGGTTGACGTGTGGTTTGGCGGCCGGCGCAGTGTCACGGCCGACCTTGTCTTCGGCAGCCGCAAGATCGAACGGATCACGCTCGACCCGGCGCGGCGTTTCCCCGACCGCAGCCCAGCCGACAACCAGTGGCCGGCCCCAGCGCCCGCGGTCGTTCCCCCCGCGAAGTAGGCATCCATTCAAGTCCACTGCGTCCCCGCCCGATAATCGGAAAAGAGAGCCTGCGAACTATTGCGTCGGAGGCTCTCTCTCGCCGGCGGCGCGGTCGGCCATCTTGGATGGATCCCTGGGCTCAATCATCATGTTTGCACTTCGTTCGCTGCGTGCCCGCCTGCGTGCCATTGCTCTGATTGGCGCCGTTGGTATTCTTGCGGTCGCGGTCTCCGGTCAAGTGGCTCTTCGCGCCGCGAAGGCGGCCACCGCAGATCTGGGCGACAACAACGTCGCGCAACGCTATCAAATGGATAGCGACATGATGCATGATGCCATGCGAGCCGATGTGCTCGAGGCTATGCTCATGGGACAGCGGGGAGACAGCAGCGGTGTCAGCGCCGCGCGCGAGGCGCTGCGCGAGCACAGCACGCGATTCGTGACGTCACTCGACAGCGCGGCCGCCTCGATCAAAGAGGCGACGATCGTGGCCTCGCTACCGGAAACGCGCACGCAAGTCGTCGCGTACGCCACCGCGGCCACCGCCGTCATCGACGTCGCGTTGCGAGATACCGCACAGGCGCGCTCGCAGTACGAGTCGTTCCGCACGCAGTTCACGGTGGTCGAAGAGCGTATGGAAGCGTTCGGCGATGCGATTCAGGGGAGCTCGCGGGCCGTCGAAGTGAGTACCGCGTCGCGCTTCTCCCAGGCGAGCCAGCTCATCTGGGCGATCTTCGCGATCTTCTTCGTGTTTGGCCTGGCATACGCGTGGCGTATCGCCCACGCGCTGGGTGTCCGGATGGAGCGTATTGCGGCGCAGGTGGCGCTGTTGCAGCAGCAGGGCGTGGAAGTGGTGTCGCGCTCCCTGGCGTCACTCGCGCGCGGGGAGATGGTTGCCATCCCGACGCACGCGATCACGCCGCTCAATGATCATTCGCCAGACGAACTCGGGGCGGTCTCGGCGGCGGTCGATCGGATGACGGCCGAATGTGCCGAGTCGCTGGCCGCGTGCGGCCGAGCGCAGCGGGCGGTCACGCACACCGTTCAGGAGATCGAACGGATTGCGGGTCAGGCCCGCCAAGGCGTACTCGATGGGCGCAGCGATCGCACCGCCGTGCAGGGACGCTATGCCGATGTCCTTGCCGGCGTGGACGAATTGATGACCGCGATCGCGACACCGCTGGCCGCTGCGCAGCATGTGCTGTCCGAAGTGGCGGACCGCAATCTCGAAGTGCGCATGGACGGCGAATTCGCCGGCGAGTTTGCCCAGGTGCAGGAATCATTGAATGCGGCCGTGAGCAACATGGCGACCACGCTCGGGCAGGTGCGCGCCTCGGCCTTCCAGATTGATGATGCCGCGAACCAGCTGTCCTCGGGGGCGCAGCAGTTGGCGGACGGGGCGTCGACGCAGGCGGCCAACGCCGAGGAAATCAGCGCCGCGGTCACCGAATTGCAGACGCTGTCGCAACGCGCCGCCACGCAGGCGGTCGAAGTGCAGGCGGCCGCCCGCCTCGCGCACGAGAGTGTGCAAGTGGGTACCGAGTCGATGGTGGCGATGGGCGAGGACATGCTGCGCATCAAGCAATCAGCCGATTCCACGCAGCGCATCGTGAAAACGATCGATGAGATCGCATTTCAAACGAACCTGCTCGCCCTCAATGCCGCCGTGGAAGCCGCGCGCGCTGGCGACGCCGGTCGAGGATTCGCCGTGGTCGCGGAAGAAGTCCGCGCGCTGGCGATTCGCTCAGCGGAAGCGGCCAAGCAGACTGCCGCGCTGATCGAGGAAGAGATTCAGAACGTGAGTCGTGGTGTGCGCCGTGAGCAGTCGGTGCGCGAACAGCTGGTGGCCGCGCGGGCGCAGGTGGAACGCGTTGGCATCATCGTCGAGGAGATCGTGACGGCGTCGGCCCTGCAGGCGCGCGGGCTCGACGAAGTGAGTCGCGGTGTGTTGCTCATGAGCGAGGTCACGCAGACGGTGGCCAGCAACGCCGAGGAAAGCGCGGCCGCGTCGGAAGAGCTCCTGGGGCAGGCCGGGGCATTGGCCGAGGCCGTGAGCGGCTTCCAGGCACGTGATGTCGCCACGCGTCAGGACGACACGCGCTCGTTGAATGCGCGGCGGAGAAAGGTCGCGTAAGCGAGCGGGCGGGCGCCGCAACGACAACCGCCACCGCAACGGCAACCGCCAGAACACGGATGCCACGGATAACACCGAACCCACACGGATAAGCCAAAAGCGCTGTTTGCGTATCCGTGTTGGTTCGGTGTGATCCGCGGTCTCCGTGTTCCGGCTTTTGCTTTTGATTTCGCCGTTCCCGTTCCGATCCTGTCGCCGCGCAACGAAACAGGTACTTTGGGTCTATGCCCCGACATACCCAGTTTGCGACGGCCCTGCTGCTCGTCGCCGCCTCCGCCACGACGATCGCCGCCCAGCCGGCCCGTCGCCCGTTTCGCCTGGAAGAGGCGACCATCGCGCAGATTCACGCCGCATTCAAAGCGAAGACTCTCACCTGTCGCGCGCTCACGACGGCGTACCTCGCTCGCATCGAGGCCCTCGACAAACGAGGCCCGGCGATCAACGCCATCATTCTCGTAAATGCGCAGGCGCTCGCGGTCGCCGACTCGCTCGACCAGCGGTACGCCGCCTCGGGGCCGACCGGACCACTGCACTGTGTCCCGATGATCGTGAAGGACAACTTCGAGACCGTCGGCATGCAGACCACCGGCGGCTCCCTGGCGCTAGAGGGGTGGAAGCCGCTGCAGGATGCGACCATGGTGCGGCAGATCAAGAACGCCGGCGCGATCGTGCTGGCGAAATCGAATCTCGCCGAGTGGGCGTTCACGCCGTACGAAACCGTGAGCTCGATACTCCCGGGCTATTCGCATAATCCGTATGCGCTCGATCGGGTCACCGCCGGCTCCAGTGGCGGCACCGCCGCTGCCGTCGCTGCGAGCTTCGGCGCCGTCGGACTCGGCACCGATACCGGCAACTCCATTCGTGGTCCCTCCGCGCATCAGGCGCTGGTCGGCATTCGGTCCACCATGGGCCTCACGTCACGGGCCGGCGTGATCCCGCTCAACGCGTCGGCCGATGTGGCGGGACCGATGGCGCGCACCGTCGCCGATGCGGTCGCCGTGTTCGATGTCGTCGTGGGCAGTGACCCCGCCGATTCGGTCACGGCCCCGGCCGACGGCAGGCGGAGCGCGTCGTACACCAGCTTTCTCGTGCGTGGTGCACTCAAGGGGGCGCGCATCGGCATTCTGCGGCAGGCCTACGAACGTCCCACACTGGACGCCGAGGTGCAACGCGTCTTCGAACGCGCTGTGGCTGACCT
>CAITQY010000002.1 GCA_903894655.1 uncultured Gemmatimonadota bacterium | reverse complement strand
CGGCCACTTCCGCGTGGCGTCGATGCCCATCTTGCTGCCGTACGTGAATGCGCGGCTGGCGTGATCGAGCACATCCACCGGCCCCATGGTGAAGCGCACGTCGCGCTGCGGGTCCATGTTATTGAGGGCCACCCACCACGCCTCCACCGGATTGCGCACGTTCACTTCCTTGTCCACCACCACCAGGACTTTCGCCAGCGACATCAGTCCCTGTCCCCACAAGGCGTGCATCACCTTGTCGGCGTGCCCGGGATACTTCTTATCGATGCTCACGAACACGAGGTTGTGAAAGCCACCCTCGGCCGGCATGTGGTAGTCCACCACCTCTGGCGTGGTGAGCTTGAGCAGCGGCAAGAAGATGCGCTCGGTGGCGTGCCCCAAATAGAAATCTTCCATGGGGGGTCGGCCCACGACCGTGGTAGCGTACACCGCGTTCTTGCGCATCGTGACGGCTGTGACGTGCACCTTGGGATACAGGTCGGCTTCGGAATAAAAGCCGGTGTGATCGCCGAACGGCCCTTCGACCACCAGCGCCTCCGCCGGGTCGATGTAGCCTTCGATCACGAACTCGGCGTCGGCCGGCACTTCGAGATCGCACGACACGGCCTTCGTGAGCTTCACGGGATCGCGACGCAGGAAGCCCGCAAACAGGAACTCGTCGATGTTCGGCGGCAGCGGTGCACTGGCCGAAAACATGCTGGCCGGGTCGGCGCCCACCACAATGCACACTGGCATCTTCTCGCCCCGCTCCGCCATCTGTCGCATATGCTCGGCGCCCGTCTTGTGACGCTGCCAGTGCATCGCCACCGACTTCTTGTCGAGCTGCTGGACGCGGTACATGCCCACATTGCGGATGCCGCGCACCGGATCCTTGCTGATCACGGCCGTCATGGTCACGAACGGGCCGCCGTCCTCGGGCCAGCAGTGCAGCACGGGGATCTTGTCGAGATCGATCTCGTCGCCCTGCCACACGATGTCCTGACACGACGGCGTGCCGCTCTTGGTCCGCGGCGGAAACTTCGACACTTCGAGCAATCGCGGCAGCAGCGACAACTTGCCGAGGAATCCGTCGGGGACCTTGAGATCCATCAACGCCGTGATGCGATCGCCGATGGCGTCGAGATCGTCGACACCGAGCGCCATGGCCATACGACGCATGGAGCCAAACAGGTTGATGGCCACCGGATACTGCGAGCGGGTGCCGTCGCGCAGAATCGGGTGCTCGAAGAGCAGCGCCTTGCCGCCGCCGGGCATCTTGGACACGCGGTCGGCAATCTCGGTGATCTCGAGATGCACCCTGACCGGTTCAGTGATGCGATGCAGTTCGCCGGCGCGATCGATGGCGGCGATGAAATCGGAAAGCGTATCAAGAGACATCAGCAATCAACCGGGCAGTTCGTCATGTCGTTCCTCACGCGGTCCCCACGTGAATCGCGGCGATGCCGAAGGTGAGGCGTTCCCACGTGACCGTCGTGAAGCCAGCGCGGCGCATGTGGCCGGCGAGCGTTTCTTCGGTGGGGAAATGCGAGACGGACATGGGCAGGTAGGTATAGGCGCTACCGTGGCCACTCACGAGCCGGCCCACCCGCGGCAGCACATGATGGAAGTACAGGTGATAGAACGTACGCACGATCGCCAACGGCGGCGTGGAGAACTCGAGAATCACGAAGCGGGCGCCCGGCTTGAGCACGCGGTGCACTTCGCGCAGCCCCGCGTCGAGATCGGCCACATTGCGGATACCGAAGGCCACGATCGCGCCGTCGAGTGACGCCGTGGCGAATGGCAGGGCCAGCGCATCGGCACCCACCGGGGCAAGCACCTCACGCGACGCCTTGCCCTTGCCGTATCGCAGCATCGGCACGGCAAAATCGGCACCAGCCACGAAGCCGGCGAACCCCGGCTGCTTCACCAACGCGGCCCCGACATCGAGCGTGCCGGCGCAAAGGTCGAGATAGCTCCCGGCCGGTCGTTGGGTCCACTGCAGGGATCGCAGGGCTTTCCGCCGCCACGCCTTATCGATGTTCATCGACAGGACGTGATTCAGCAGGTCATAACGCGGCGCGATGTCCGAAAACATCTGCTGCACGTACTCGCGCTTCCCTTCCCCACGGGCGGCCTGTTCGGCGCGACCGGTGGATTCAGCGCGTTCGGGGGCCTCGTTGGGAGGCGGGACGACTGGCATTGGCGAAACATCGACAGGCGGGGGAGTACGAGCAAGCGCACGCCCGTGCTAGGTTATGCCATCCGATGCAGACTCTCGACGAGCTGGGATCTCTCCCCGATGCCGATGTCGTTCGCCTAGCGCAGCAGGGCCGTGAACTCGCGTTCCGCGAGCTGGTGCGCCGCTACGAACGGCCGGTGTTTTCGCTCGTCTTCCGCATGGTCAGAGACCGGGAAACCGCCGAAGACCTTGCGCAGGATGCTTTCGTCAAGGTCCTGAACCACATCGACAAGTACAGCCCAGAGTTCAAGTTCTCGAGCTGGCTGTTCAAGATCGCCAACAACGTCGCCATCGATCACCTCCGTCGGCGGCGGCTGGATACGATCAGCATCGATGGCTCCCCGCACGCCTCCACGGCCAGCGAGGTTGAGGCCACCACCCTCAACCTCGAGTCCGAGCAGGAAAGTGCCCTCGATGAACTCGAGGCCAAAGAACTCGGCTCAGCCATCGAGCGGGCCATTGCCGGGCTGCGCCCCGAGTATCGAGCCTGCATCATGCTGCGTCATGTGGAAGGGCGCGCGTACGAGGAAATCGCGGCCACCCTCGACCTGCCCCTCGGCACGGTGAAGACGTACATCCATCGCGCCCGACACGAGCTCCGGAAGGCGCTCGAAGGGCTGCGTGACTGAAGGACCGGTGATGGGGCTGTGTGATGCACGCTTCGTCACGATGACCGAAACCCTGTGAAACCTGACCGCGGGCAGGAGCGTAATCCCCCGTGGAGGCCACCAATGCACGACAGACACCTGAGATCAGACGAAATCGAGCTCCTGCTGGACGGGGAGGAAGGCTTTGGCGTCGCTCCGTTGAGAGCGCACGTCAGATCGTGCACGTCGTGCCGCCAAGAACTGGAGAGTGCCGGGGAGCTTATGGTGGCCCTCGATTCCCTCCCCGACTTTGCCCCGTCCGTGCACTTCTCCGACCGGGTCATGTCTCAAGTGCAGGTGTTCGAGCCGTGGCACGCGGCGGCGACCCGCACCGTCGAGCAGTTCGTCCCCGCCACGCGCCCGGCGCGTATCGCCGCCGGATTCGGCGCGGCCATTACCGCAGGGCTGGCCACCGCCGCTGCCACGTGGGTCGTGGCCCGCGCCGACATGGCGTTCATTCTTACGCAGCTCGGGGCCGAGGGGGTGCGCGACCAGATCGTTGCCGCTTCGAACGACGTGGCGACGACCTTGCTCGGACAACCAGGCATTGCCGCCATGCAGAGCGGCTCGCCGGAAATGGCCGCCATCGCTGTGGGTGGATTCGTCGCGATCGTGGGGATGGGGGTCGTTGGGCTTCGCGCCCTCGCCACCGCCTCACATCACGCTCGCTAAGGTCGTGTTTTCCGTGACCGCGACATGCTGACGGCGACCACCAACCTGCTCGCGGTGGCGGGCGTGTTCGGCATCGGCCTGATCATCGGCCTCGTGGTGCTCACCACGGCCGAAGAGGCGCTCACGGCGGTGGCCAAGACCGCCGCCCGCGACATCTCCGGGAGCTTCTGGATCGGGCTGCACTGGCAGCTGCTGGCGGTGCCGCTGCTGGTGGTCTTGGTGGTCGCGTGCGCCATCAGCATTGTCGGCATTCTGGTCATCCCGATCGCCGCGCTGGCGTGGGCGCTGGCCTTCACGGGCGCCTTCACCCTCGGCACGCTTGGCGTGGCTCTCGTCATTGGGCGCGCCCTGGCCGGACGCGGCACCGGTCGCACCGAGCGCAGCGCCGCGTTACGCGGGCTGACGGTTGGGCTCGCCATACTCAGTCTGATCTGGTTCGGGGCCGCCATCGCCGCGAACGTGCCGGTGGCCGGCGCCATCGCACGGCTCATTGCCGTCGCGTTTACGTGGGCGGTGGCCACGGTGGGCCTGGGCGCGGTTGTGAAATCCCGCATGGGGGTGACACAGCTCTCGATGCGCTTCGGCGGCTCGCACTTCGGCGGGTCGGGCTTCGGCGTATCGGGCTTCACCTCGCCGTGGGGTTCGGCCTCGACCCCCACGACCACGGAAGTGTCGGCTCCCGGCTGGCAGACGCCCACGCCGGTCCAGGGTGTGGTGGCCGCTCGGCGACCGGTGAGCATCGACAGCGGCATCGACAGCGGCACGGAGAACGGCGCCGAGCGGTAGATCGGCACGGCCAGGGGGGCGCATGGGCTATTTTGCGCCATGAGTGAACTCTCGGATGTGGCCACCCGACTGGACCTGACGACCTCTGCGGTCGGTATTGCCGCGCTGGTCGTGTTCCTGCTGGCCTACGCCGTGGTGATCGGCGAAGAGTATTTGCACCTGCGCAAATCGAAGCCGGTGCTGGTCGCCGCCGGCATCATCTGGGCGCTGATCGGCTGGCGATATTCGCAGGCGGCCAACGCAGCGACCGACCCGGAGACCAAGCTCGCGCTCACGCAGTTTGCCGAAGAGATGGTACGGCACAATCTGCTGGAGTACGCCGAGCTCTTTTTGTTCTTGCTGGCAGCGATGACGTACATCAACTCCATGGAAGAGCGCGGGGTGTTCGACGCGCTCCGTGGATGGATGGTATCTCGCGGCTTCAGCTTGCGCAGCCTCTTCTGGATGACGGGTGCGCTCGCGTTCTGCATCTCACCGTTCGCCGACAACCTCACGACCGCACTGCTCATGGGCGCCGTCGTCCTCAGTGTGGGCGTCGGCAATCCGCGCTTCGTGATCGTCTCGCTCATCAGCATCGTGGTGGCGGCGAACGCCGGTGGGGCGTTCTCGCCGTTCGGCGACATCACGACGCTGATGGTGTGGCAGAAGGGGCTGATCCCGTTCTCCGGGTTCTTCGCGCTGTTTCTCCCGTCGCTGGTGAACTGGCTCGTGCCGGCGGCGATCATGAGCACGGCGGTGGGCGCGGGACGTCCGGCGCCCATCACCGATCAGCTCAAGCTGCAGCCCGGCGCGTTCGTGATCGTCGGCCTCTTTCTGCTTACGATCGTGGCCACGGTCAGCGTGCATCAGTTTCTGCATCTCCCACCGGTGCTCGGCATGATGACCGGTCTTGGCGTCCTCAAGCTGTATGGGTGGACGCTGCAACGCGCCGCGATCCGGGAGCTGGCAGCGCGCGCGGCGGCAGAGCGCACGGCGTTGCACAGTGTGGACTCGGACAACCCCTTCGAAGTCGTGTCGCACGCCGGCGCCGAGCGGGAACCGTTTGACGTCTTCAAGCGTCTCGAGAAGGCGGAATGGGACACCCTGATGTTCTTCTACGGCGTGATTCTCTGCGTGGGCGGACTCGGGGCGATCGGCTATCTCGAGGCGCTGTCGCAGGTGGCGTACGGCGGCTTCGGTGCCACGAAAGCGAACATCGCGATCGGCCTGATGTCGGCGTTGATCGACAACATTCCGGTGATGTTCGCCGTGCTCTCCATGCAGCCGCCGATGGATGCGGGGCAATGGCTCTTGGTGACCCTCACCGCGGGTGTGGGCGGATCGCTGCTGTCGATCGGCAGTGCGGCCGGCGTGGCGCTGATGGGTCAAGCGCGCGGCACCTACACCTTCATGGCACACCTGAAGTGGAGCTGGGCGATTGCCCTAGGCTACGTCGCCAGCATCTGGGTGCACTTCCTGGTGAACGGCGCGCTGTTCACGGGTGTGGCGGTGCGGTAGGACGGCCGACGGCTCAGCGCAGCGGGTTTTCGTAGCGCAGCCCGCGAAAGCGCGCGAAGTCACCATCGGCGCTGTGCAGCGTGGCGCCGCGTTCGATGCAGAGCGCGGCGAGATGCGCGTCGGTGGTGAGGTTGCCGCCGCGGCCGGCTTCGGCGAGCAGTGTTCGCATGACCGCCCAATGCCGAGTGCCAGGTTCGAGCACACTCACGACCGGCTGCGCGAACCAGTCATCCACATTCGCGAGCACGTCAACAAGCGCGAGCGGCGAGCGAAAGATCCGCGGGTTCGTGCTGATGCGTACGACACCCATCACGGTCACCCAGGTAAGACCGACCGGCTCATCGCCGTTGAGCAGCCTGCGCCACCACTCACGCGCACGCGTGCACTGCGGGCTGTCGCGGTTGAGCGTGTACACCAGCAGGTTGACGTCGGGGACGATCACGCCTCAGCGCCCCTCGTTCATTTTTCGAATGATCTCTTCGTCTTCGAGATCGTCCACGATCCACCGGGCTTTCACGAGATCGTAGCCCTCTCGTACCGGGCCCATGCTGTAGGAGCGAGGCTCGTAGTGCGTCGGGGCGACCGAGGGGGCTTCGTCGAGGCCGCGCAGAATCACGCGATGCAGCAGCGCCTTGAACGGCACGCCTTCGCGGTGGGCCGTGTCACGCAGGCGCTGCAGCAGGGTGTCGTCGAGATCGATAGTCGTACGCATGAATGATGCTAACGCATCATCCATCTGATGTCAACGCATCATCAGAGCCAGCTCCACGGCCTGACCGCGCGACAGCCGGAGCCGAGCCGCCGCGTGGCCGTCGCGCACGGCGATCTCCACGAAACCGCTGGATCCCACCAAAGCCACCAGCTCGCCGGGCGCCGCCTCGCCATACGTGCGCACCACGCGCACCTGGTGGCCACCCACCTGCACCGCCGCGCCGTCGCGGGCGGCCAGGTTGGTGATCGCGTTGCCGAAGCGATCGATGGTGAGGATCTCGCCGTGCAGGGCGCCATCGGCGGCGCGGCGCGGTTGCGGCGTGCGCAATCGCACCGGCTGCGCGAACGACTCGCCGATCATCTCGAGCGAGATCCCGCGGGCCAGCTGCGCTGCCGCGGGCGCAAACACATCACGCGCATGGAAGGTGGGCGACGCCTGCGCATCGACCGTGAGCGACACCACGCGCGCATCGAGCGCGAAGAGCGCCGGCGACAGCACGCCGTTGTCGGGACCCACGAGATACCGACCTTCGCTGCACACGGCGATTGCCTCGCGCGAGGTACCAACGCCGGGATCAACCACCACGAGATGCACCGTGCCCATTGGGAATCGACGCCAGTAGCGCGCGACGGTGAGACGGGCGAACGCGACATCCTGCGCCGGCACATCGTGCGTGAGATCGAGTAGCGGACTACCGGGCGCCAGCGTGGTGAGGACACCCTTCATCTCGGCGACGTAGCCGTCGGCGGTGCCAAAGTCGGTGAGCAACGTGATGGCGGGAGCGATCATGCCGTAACGTGCGTCAGACCCGTGTGCGCCGCCACCGTCCACTCCACCACAGGGCCACCATCAGCAGCCCGCGCGCGGCCGCGGTCAGAGCGAGCGTCCACCACAATCCGCTGGTGCCCCACTGCGCGGCCGCCCACGCGCCGATCGGCAGTCGCGACAGTGTGATCGTGCTCGAGCCGATCATCGGCCAGAGCGTCCACCCGGCCCCGCCCATCGCGCTTTCCAGCACCACCTCGGCGCCCAGAAATAGCTGCGAGAACGCCGCGATACGCAGGTAGCGCGCCGCCTCGGCGATCACCGCGGGGTCCGTCGAGAAAATCGCCGCGAAGTCTTCAGCGAAGAAAAACGACGCGACAGCCATCACCGCGCCGACTATGCTCACGATACCAGTCGCCGTCCATCCCGCGCGTTCGGCACGATCGGGATCGTCCGCACCCATGCTCTGCCCCACGATCGCGGCCACCGCCGCACCCATGCCCACCGACACGACATACACCACGCTCTCGATGCGAAAGCCGAGCCCGAGTGCGGCCAGTGCCGGTGTGCCGAACTGCGTGGTGATGCGCGTGAGCACCACGTAAATCGCGCTGAACGCCACGCCCGTGAGCGCGGCCGGCGCCCCCACGCGCGCAATGCTCGCGATCACATCCCAGCGCGGCGTCGCCCAACGCAGCATACTGCGCCGCTGCAACATGATCACGCCAACAATGCAGCCGAGTCCACGGGGAACGAGCGTGGCGAGCGCAGCGCCTCGAATACCGAAGGCGGGCACGGGCCCCAAGCCGCGAATGAGGATCGGGTCGAGCACGAGTCCGAAGACCGTGGTGACCACCAGGATATACAATGGTGTGCGCGTGTCGCCCTTCGCACGGAATGCGGCATCGACGGCGAAGAAACCGAAGATGAGCGGCATGCCGAGTAGATAGGTGCCGAGGTAGTCGCGACCGATGGCACTCACACTAGCGCCGGTGTTCATCACGGCGAAGAGCCAGTGCAACAGGAACGGCGTGGCCAGCGCGATCGCGCCACCAAGCAACAGGGCGAGCACGAAGCCTTCACTGATCGTGCGCGCGGCCTCGGCGGGGCGACGCTCGCCATGTCGTCGCGCCGCGACGGCATCGAGGCCAATGCTGACCATCTCGCCGATCGAAATCACCAGCCAGATCCAGAAGATCGAACCCGTGGCGGCGGCGAGGGCATCCGGGCCGAGGGTGCGCCCGATCCAGTACGTGTCCACGTTGTGAAACGTGGTCATGAGCAGGTTCGCGACGACCGCCGGCAGCGCCACGCGGCGAATCGTGAGGGCTAACGGCTCCCCGACGAGTGCACCGCGTGGCGCATCGACTTCAGCTGCCGTAGATGCCGACAAGGCGCTCCACGACCCGCTGCGCGATCGCTTCCAGTTCCTTCGCGGCGCGCGACGTCGGCTCGGCGTCGACGATCGGACGGCCGGTATCCCCGCCTTCCTGAATACGCGGATCGAGCGGCACCTGTCCGATGAGCGGCAGGTTGCACATTTCGGCCAACCTTGTGCCACCGCCGGTGCCGAACACGGCGATCGGCTTACCCGTTTCGGGGTTCTCGAAGTACGACATGTTTTCCACGATACCGAGCACAGGCACGGCGGTGCGTTCGAACATCTTCACGCCGCGGAGCGCGTCACCCACCGACACCTGCTGCGGCGTGGTCACGATCACCGCACCGTGTACCTGGGTGGCCTGCACGAGCGAGAGCTGCGCGTCACCGGTGCCCGGTGGCATGTCGACCAGGAAGTAGTCGAGCTGCCCCCACGCCACGTCCTTCAGGAATTGCGTGAGGATCTTCATCACGATCGGGCCGCGCCAGATGGCTGGCTGTTCCTTCTCGATCAGGAAGCCGATCGACATCACCTTGATGCCGTAGGCCTCGAGCGGGATGATTTTTTCATCGACCACTGACGGTGCCGCATCGACGCCGAGCATCAGCGGCAGGTTGGGACCGTAGATGTCGGCGTCCATGATGCCGACGCGCTTGCCCATCTTGGCGAGCGCGACCGCGATGTTCACGGCCACAGTGCTCTTACCCACGCCGCCCTTGCCCGACGACACGGCAATGATGCGGCCGAGCTGCGGATAGGCCACCGGCTCGGGGACCTTGGGCGGTGCCTTGGGGGCGGCATCCATGACGGGGAGGGCGCGTCCCATGCCACCGGTGGCAGGCGCTTGCGGCTTATTCATGGCTGACGGTGCGGCCGTCGGCGCGCGGCGCGCCGGCGTGGGTTCGGTTTGCGCGGGGTCGCGCACATCAACGCGGACATCAGACACGCCCGAGAGCGCCTCGATGGCCTGGCGGACGTCGCGCACGAGGGTGGCGTCGTCTTGGGCAGCGAGCAGGAGCGTGAGACGCACCTTGCCGTCGACCGTGGTGGCGATATCCCGCACCATGTCGGCGGCCATGACATCGGCGCCGGTACGGGGGTTGCGGACCGCGGCGAGGGCGCCGGTGATCCGCTCCATGAGAGGCTGCATTCGAGAGTCGGGGTGTCGGGATGACTACGTCCTGAAAAGTAGGCGAGTTGGCGGGGTGCTCCAAGCGGCGGCATGACCTTCGCGACGGCCAGCGAGCGGTGGAATGGCCGTGTCGGCAGCAATTGGATGACAGTGCGATGACGCGGGGGGGCTATGGTGGCTCCGTCGCGCGGATCCGGGCCGCGGCGACCGGTGCGACGCACTCCGCGGCGCGCCACTTCACGGATAGATCCCGAGGTATGACATGATGATGACCATTCCCCGCGCCGCCTTCGGCGTGTTCGCGTTGCTGTTCACGGTGGCCACGGTCGATGTGGCGCGCGCACGGGCGCAATCGACGACGGTGACGTCGACGGCATGCGCGATGGGCACGCTCACGGCCTGCGGCTCGCAGCCGATCACCACCTGCGAGACGACCATCCAGTTCGACTTGAACGTGTTCCTCCAAAGCGGAGGGTTCAAGTTCACGCAGACCAACTGTTCAACCGGCTACAAGACGCTGTATAAAGACCGGACGGCTCCCACCGGCTCCACCACCGGTGGTCCGTACAAGACCTGCAGCGCCGTGCCAACGAGCGGAACGTCTGATGACGGGTTCGAAGCGAACGTCGAGCTCTGCGAGGACTGATGCATCGCGCCCCGACCCTGTGGCACTGGGTGATCGCGGGGCTTGTGGTCTCGCTCGCCGGCGTCGGATACGACGTCGCGCGAGCGATGCCGCAGCGCACGCTCACCGGCGCGATGCGTCAGATCACGCACGCGGCAACGCCGACCCCGTCGGCGGGTGCACGGGCGACAACAGCCGTGCAGGCCGCGGTCCTCCTGCAACTCCACGATTGCTCCGGCAATCTGCGCATGCTGCATGTGCTGCATCGCGGATCGATAGCGCGGCACATCCAGCTGGCCGTCATCTGGTATGTCGGCCCAGTGTCTGACTCGACGCACATCCGGGCGGCACTGCCGTCGTGGACCGGCACGATCCCCCTGCGCGCCGCCCCATCAGCGGTCGTGCAGCAATTCGCGTCGCTCGGTCACACCACCACGCCCGCCCTGCTCGTGCTCGATCAAGACGGGCGCGTGCGCTTCACGACGCAGAGTCCGCGCTCTTCGCGCGAAGTGGCCGGACTGCGACGCATCATCGAAGGACTCACCTGGATCGAGGAACTCTGAATGCCTGTGACCTTTCGCATAGCTCCACGCGCGCTGGCCGGGACGATCGTGGCCCTGCTCGTCAGTGTACCGATCAGCAGCACCCCGGTCCGTGCACAGCGGTCACCCACGACCCGTCGCTTCCACGCGGATTCGTTCTATATCCGGGAGTGGGTGCGCGGCGGATCCAAGGATCCGGATCTTCTGGTCGAACCGCGCGCCATCGCCATCACCGACCAGGTGGTCGTCGTTCTCGACGCAGGCACCCGTGAAGTGCACGCGTTCGATCTCACGTCTGGCGCGAAGCGATTCGTCCTCAAGGCCACCGGCGAAGGTCCGGGAGAGTTCAAGCAGCCCATACAGGTGGCGGCGACCGCGCGACATGTGGGTGTGCTCGACGCAGCCACCAGTCGGCTCACCGTCTACTCGGACTCCGGACGATTTCTCTGGACCACGCTCGTGCCGGATGGCCCCGCGGTGGAGACGATGTGTCTCCTGCCACGAGGACGCATCCGCGTGAAGTATCTTGGCGCCACACGGGCCATTGCATTGATCGACAGTAGCGGACACACTCTCGCGCGCACCTCGCTGCCGGTCGCCACCGCGCGGCAGAACGCTCCATCGTTCGCCAATTCTGCCTATATCGCCGACGCGTGCGCTGGTGAGTCCATGGCCGTGGCGCCGTTCTTTGGCCGCGTATGGTACAGCATCGCGTTGAATGGCGCGGCTCGGCGATTCCCGTACGTCGAAGCGGGCGAGGAGGCGGTGGTCACCACGAAACAGCGGCGACTCGAGCGCACCGCCAAGCAGATCGCGACGCAGACCACCATGACCACGGAGGTCATCCCAATCGCTCGCGGTGCCATGCAGCGAGGAGACACGGTCATCGTCGAGGCGGGAGCCACCACGATCCATTCGCACCAACTCCTCGACTACTACCGAGCCAGCGACGGCGCCTACCTCTACTCGCGCCGACTGCCCTTCACTCCCACGGCACTCGCCATTGCGCCGAACGGCCGGCTCTTCGCCGCGTCCATCGGTACGGAGACGTCATTGGTCGTGGCACTGTCGAGCACCACCCTCTCCCCACGCGAGATCGCCAAGCAAAAATCGCGGAAATAGCACGCGGCGCAGGCGACCCTACGCGACCCTACGCGACCCTACGCCTCGGCGGTGTCCACGCCCGTGAGATACGCCCGGGCGTCTGCCACCACCTGCTCCTGCACCTCGGTGAGATGCCCGGTCAGCAACGCCCCAGAGGCTTTCGCGTGGCCGCCGCCGCCGTAGCGACGCGCGAACTGCTGCACGTCGACGGAGCCGGTGCTGCGAAAGGACACCTTCACCTTGCCGTGCCCGAGATCGCGGAAAAACATCGCCATCCGCGTGCCGGCAATCGACCGTGGGTGCTCCACGATCCCGTCGAGTTCTTCGCTCGTGATGTCGAAACGCTCCATCGCACCGGCGGCCACCGAGATGTACGATAGCCCGATCTCCGGATCGGCATGCAACGTGGCCAAGGCCTCGCGCAGCAACTGCAGGCGCCCCACGCTCACCTGCGCATAGATGCGTCGGTACATCTCCTCCGGGTTCACACCGGCCGCCAACAGCGCGGCCGCGATGGAGTGCGCCCGCGGTGACGTATTGCTGAAGCGGAAGCTGCCCGTGTCGGTCAGGATCGCCGCGTACAACGAGTGCGCCACGGCCGGCGTGACCTCGAGACCGAGCGTCATGGCGATGTCGAACACCAACTCGCCGGTGGCGCAGGCGGCAGTGTCGGCCACGGCAATCTGGCCCACCGGTTCATCGCCGGCCACATGGTGATCGACCACCGAAATCGGCACCGTGAGCGCACGCACCTTTTCAGCCAGATGCCCGAGTCGGCGGATGTCATTGATGTCCAGCACGATCAGCGCGTCGATGCCGTCGAGCGCAGCGACACCGCGCGCGCTGGCCTCCTCGATGTCATCACCGAGGAGGAAGTTGAACATCACCGGCCACGGCGTGGGATTCACAATACGGGCATGAATCCCCCGCTGGGCCAGCAGGCGCGCCAACGCCGTCTCCGATCCGCACCCGTCGCCGTCCGAGTTGATATGCGTCGACAGCGCCACGGTCATGCCGGGTCGCAGCGTTGCAAACCAGGCCTCGATCGCGTCGCGACGGATCGTCGACGCCGTCAGCACGCCATCACTCATTTGGCGCCACGTTCCTTATCCGCCTTGCCAATCTTCGAGTTCCCCATGCCGTACACGAAGTACACGGTCATGCCGATGGCTGTCCAGATACCGAGCAGCGTCCACGTGAGCCCGGGCAGCTGATACATCATGTACATCGTGGCACCGGCGCCCATGATGGGAACGAGCGGCACCCAAGGCGTACGGAACGGACGCTCGAGCTCCGGCGACCGCTTGCGGAGCACGAGCACGCCGATGCACACCGTGGCAAAGGCCGCCAACGTACCGCCCGACACCAGCTCACCGAGCAGGCCGAGGGGGAAGAAGCCGGCAATAGCGATCGCGATGAGGCCAACGATCCACGTGGACGCCGCCGGCGTCTGATACTTCGGATGCACCTTGGCGAAAATCTTCGGGAGCAGGCCGTCGCGCGACATCGTGTAGAAGATGCGCGGCTGGCCCATGAGCATCACCAGCACGACCGACGACAACCCGGCCACGGCGCCGATGTTCACGAGGTACTCGAGCCACTTGAGCTGCGGAACCGCTTCAAGGGCAGCCGACACCGGGTGCGCCACGCCAAGCGCCGTGTACGGGGCCAGTCCGGTCATCACGAGCGACATCAGGATGTAGAGCACCGTACAAATCAACAGCGAGGCGATCATGCCGATCGGCAGGTCACGCTGCGGATTCTTCGCTTCCTGTGCCGCGGTGGAGACGGCGTCGAAGCCGATGTACGAGAAGAACACCACCGGCGCCGCGCGCAACACGCCCGACATACCGTACTTCGTGCTGCCGTCGGCGTTCGTGACCATGTCCGGAATGAACGGATGCCAGTTGTCGGTATTCACGTACATGAAGCCGAAGCCGATCACCAGCAGCACGATCACCATCTTGATCGCGACGACGATGTTGTTGAACGTGGCCGATTCCTGCACGCCACGCACCAGCAGCATGGTGAGCGCGAGAATGAGCAGGATCGCCGGCAGGTTGATCAGGCCGTTCACAACCTCGCCACCCGCCGCCGTGCAGGCGTCGCGGGCGACAAAGGCCGCCTTGGTGGCTGCATCAACGAGGGTCGAACCGGTGGTAGTGTCCACGCAGGTAAAGGCGCGCACCACCTGATGCCCGTTCTCTACCGTGAGCGGGGCTGACGCAAACGCCGCCGGGACATGAATCCCGACGCTGCTCAGCATCGCGCTGAAGTACCCGGACCAACCCACCGCCACCGTGGCCGCGGCAAACAGATACTCGAGCACCAGGTTCCAACCGATAAACCACGCCACGCCTTCACCCATGGTGGCATAGCTATAGGTGTACGCGGAACCAGCGATGGGAATCATCGACGCGAACTCGGCGTAACACAGTCCCGCAAAGAGACAGGCGAGGCCGGCCAACACGAAGGAGAGCGAGACGCCAGGTCCGGCGAAGTTGGCTGCCGCGGTACCGGTGAGGACGAAGATACCGGCGCCGATGATGGCACCGATGCCCAGCATCGTCAGGTTGAGCGCGCCGAGTGTTCGCTTCAGGCCGCCCTCGGAACTCGCAGCCTCGGCGCGGAGCGCCGTGATGGACTTCTTGGACCAGATTCCCATCGGTCGGGGTAGGGACAGGGTGAGGTGGGACGCGGATATCGGCAGCGCCGACATGCGTGGTGGGGACAGGACGTCGGATGGAAGGATACGCCGTGGACCGCCAGCGCGTCATCGCGCCAATGCGGTCCTCGGCGACTCGGCAACACCGCCGGCGCTGAGCAGACGCGCCGGCATGAGGCAAACGCCCAACGTTACAGCGAGTAGTTCGGCGCTTCGCGGGTAATGGTCACGTCGTGGGGGTGCGATTCGCGCAGACCGGCCGTCGTGATGCGCACGAACTCCGCTTCCGTGCGCAGCAGCTCGATCGTGCCGCAGCCAACGTACCCCATGCCGCTGCGGAGCCCGCCGATCATCTGGAAGATCACGTCGCCGACCGCGCCCTTGTACGGCACCCGACCCTCAATGCCTTCGGGCACGAGCTTCTTGGGGGACATCTCACCGTCCTGGAAATAGCGGTCGGCCGAGCCTTGTGCCATCGCGCCCAGAGAACCCATGCCGCGATAACCTTTGTAGGTGCGGCCCTGATACAGGATCAAATCACCAGGCGACTCTTCGGTGCCGGCGAAAGCGCCGCCCATCATCACGCAATCGGCGCCAGCGGCAATCGCCTTGGCCAGATCGCCAGAAAAGCGCACGCCGCCATCAGCGATCACCGGTACGCCGGTACCACGCAGCGCGGTGGCGACATTGTCGATCGCGGTGATCTGCGGCACACCGACACCGGCAACGATGCGGGTAGTGCAGATCGAGCCCGGGCCGATGCCGACCTTGACCCCGTCAGCCCCGGCTTCGACCAGGGCCAGCGCGGCCGCGCCGGTGGCAATATTGCCGCCGATGACATCGACACCGGGGAAATTCTGCTTGATCCAGCGCACGCGCTCGAGCACGCCAGCGCTGTGGCCATGGGCGGTGTCGACGATCAGCACATCGACGCCGG
>CAITQY010000001.1 GCA_903894655.1 uncultured Gemmatimonadota bacterium | reverse complement strand
TGGGAAGGTGGACAGCTTTACGTTTCGTGAGGTCAGGATTCCGCAGCGGTATACCAGACGACAGCTAATCCTCTGTCAGTCAATTGCTTAGCGTTTTCATCAACATGCAGATCGCAATATCCACAAATGTTTTCCCACAGTTATCCACCAACATAGGTTTACATAACATGTATTATGCGCATATGCGACAGCCCGTGTTTCCCACAGAATGCCGCTATTCAGGCGTGTTCTGGACGCTTTACTGTCGACTTCCCCGGTCACTCGCGCCTGGACAACAAAACGGCGGCCCGGAGCATCTCCGGACCGCCGCACAAAACCTTCTCACAAAACTTCACGCGACCAACTCATCCACAGCGCGTCAGTTCTTGCCGGCTCCAGCCAATTCGCCCAGGCGAACGCTGGCTTCCTGCGCCGACGGACTGTCAGACTTGGCCAGCTCTTCCCAGATCTTTCGGGCTTCCGCGTTCTTGCCGGCAGCCATCAGGCTGCGAGCTTCGGACGCCTTGTAGCTGTTCTTGTCGTTCTCGAACTTCGCGGCCGACGACGCCTTGCCGTAGTGCGTGGCCGCATCCGCCAGCTTGCCCTGAAGTTCGTATCCGACGGCGATCATCGATTCCATCGACGCTTTGAAATCCGCACTGGCGCCGCCCACCGCCTGTTCGAGGGAGGCAATTCCCTCGGCGTACTTCTTCTGGTCGAAGAGCGTCTGGGCAAGCAGCAAGGACGCCTGCTGGCCGGACGCCGTGCCAGAGTAGCTCTTGGCCACCTTGTCGAGCGCCTTGGTGGCCTCTTCAAACTTGCCTTGAGCCATCGGAGCCTGAGCAGCGTACAACGCGGTTGACGCCTTCGCATTCTGACTCGTCGAGTAGCTGCGGTAGCCGAAGATCGCCAGCGCGGCAACGGCAACGCCGCCAACGGCCATGCCGATCGGACGACTATTCGACTGGAGCCAATCGCCAAGCTTCTCCATCGGATCGTCGGAGTGGCTTGAGGTGGACGACGCGGAACGGGACGACTGGGCCATGCGGAAGACCAGCGATGAGGGGCAAAGGCGGGTGCGTCCAACAGCCGGACACCCGATCAAGACGGGGGTGCGCGGAGCACACGGAGATAGCCGTTAAACATAGTGCCGAACGCCACCGGAGTGTATGGGGGCGGTCGTATTGCCATCGAGAAAATGTCCCCGGCAGGGATCGAACCTGCGGCCTGAAGTTTAGGAAACTTCCGCTCTATCCAACTGAGCTACGGGGACAGGACCGCGCAGGATTGCCGCCGCTCGGCCGATGCCGAATCTCGCCGATTCCTGCGCGGCGCTCAAGGCTGCGCGAGCGTTCTCGCGCTCAGATCGTGACGACGGCGTGGACAGCGCGCTCCAGCAATCGCGTGCGTCCTTGGAGAAAGCCGATTTCGATGAGCACGGAGACGCCGACCACCGTCCCACCGAGCCGCTCGACCAGACGGCACGTCGCCGCAGCGGTTCCGCCGGTCGCGAGGACATCGTCGACCACCAGAACGCGGGCACCTGCCCCGACGGCATCCGTGTGCATTTCGAGCACGTCGCTCCGGTACTCCAGATCGTACGACTCCCGCTCGGTTTGCCACGGCAGCTTGCCGGGCTTGCGCGCCGGCGCGAATGGAACGCCGAGTTCCATCGCCATCGGCATGCCGAAGAGGAAGCCTCGACTCTCGACACCCACCACATGAGTAACACCGAGGCTCTGAGCGGGCGCCAGCATCGCGGTGATGACGTCGCGCATTAAAACCGGGTCGGCGAGAACCGGGGTGATGTCCTTGAACAAAATCCCCGGCGTGGGAAAGTCTGGGACGTCCCGAAGCGTGGCCGACAGGCGGTCGAGGAGGGTGGCAGTCATGCGCGTCAAATTAGCGCAACCGGCCCGCTATCGCTCGATAAGGAATGGCGACGGAAGCCCCGCCGCGTCGAAACTGCTCAGCTCTCGTCGGACCACGTCGGTCACCGTGGAGTGGCGCGGTCCAACCTTGAGCTGTCGCTCGAGCAAATCCAACGCCGTCGTGTCACCTGACGCAACGAGGACCACTGCGCCATCAGGTTCATTGCGGACCCATCCGGCGAGCTCGAGTGCGCGCGCCTGCTCGCGCACATACCACCGGAAGCCGACACCCTGCACCTCTCCTTCCACCCGATAGCGGCGAACCGCCAACGCCATTACCGACGGACGCCGAGCAGGGCGGCCAACGCCGCGGCCAGTGCGGCCGCGTCACCGAGGCGGGGCTCGTAGCCTGCCAACGAGATTTCGCGATCGCGTACGCGGCGGGCGAGCACCTCGAGCGCCCGAGCCGCCGACTCCGCGTCTTCATCACCCGATCGACGCGCCCGATCGGCCCACGGTTCGATCGCGCGGCTCGCCCCGAGCGTAGGCAACAGGTCGGCTGCGGAGCTGCGCTCCTGCTGCAGCGGCATGATGTCGATCATGTCGTCGTCATCCCACGCCGAGAGCGGCTCCGAGGAGGACATTCCGTCCAACAAAGGGGCGACCTCACCCGAGTCGCCGGCGAGGCGTTCGCGCTCGCGAAGTTCGTCGGCCAGCGCCCGCATCTGGTCGGCCGCCTCGTCAAGCGCCCACGCGTCCGAGGGTGTCGGGACCTCTGGGACGGCGTCGCTCATTGGCGGCATGGCAGCGGCCAGCGACTCGCCGGCAATCGCCCCTGGCGAAGGAGGGGTGAATGACGCCACCGGATCGGCCACCGGATCGGCCACCGGCTCGCGGACCGGCTCGGCGACCGCTCGCATCGCCAATGCAGGCGTCGACGCGAGGAATGCGTCGATCCAGGGGAGCCTCGAATCCTCCGGTACGGCCTCATCTTGCGCCGGCGAGCCAAGCGGAGTGAAGTACGCCGGTGTCGGGTACGACGGCGGCATCTCCGGCGCCAGCAATGCCTCAACGGCGCGCGGCGTCACCGATCGCGTCGGGACCGCCCGCACCGATTCGGCCGCGGGCGTTCCGCGCCAGGGCGCCGGCACATACGGACCGACCGGACCTCGCGCCGATTGCGGCGCACGGCCAACCGGTGCGTTCCCCGTGGGCGGGAACGCATACGGCGCGGCGGTCGAGCGCTGATCAGCGCCGGTGGACGGATTCGAGGACGGTGAGGACATAGCGTGGTCAGCCCGTGAGTGCCGAAGAAGCGCGGTTGAGCGATCGCGCGCATACGCCCGCCGCTGCCGGAACCATCAGGCCGGCCAACCACCGGCCCCAATTAAGGGGACGAAGCGGACCGGGACGATGTCACGACCTTCCAGCTGGCCGTTTCGTTTGACGAACAGCGTCAGCATCTGTTCATCCCGGTCGCCGATCGGAATCAGCATCCGTCCGCCCTCCGCCAACTGCTCCTCCAGCGCCGGCGGTACGTGGGGCGCGCCCGCGCTGACCACGATCCCGTCATACGGACCATACTCGCGCCATCCGAGCGTGCCATCACCGAGCAAGAGCGAAACGTTACGCACGTTGGCCTGCTGCAACAACGGACGAGCTTTGTCGAGCAGCGCGGCATAGCGCTCAATCGAAAAAACTTGGGCCGCCAGCTCGGCCAGCAACGCCGTCTGATACGCCGAGCCCGTGCCGATTTCGAGCACCTTCTCCTTGCCCGTCAGCATCAGCTGTTCGAGGGCACGCGCGTGCACGTATGGCTGCGAGATCGTCTGTCCGCTGCCGATCGGCAACGCCGAATCCTCGTAGGCACGATGGCGCACCGTGGGCGGCACGAACAAATGCCGGGGCACCTGATCGATGGCCCGCAATACTGCGAGATCGCGGATCCCCTTATCCTGGAGCGCCTCGACGAGACGGCGGCGCGCTCCGCGGAACTCCGGCTCTACAGAGGACGCCACCAATCCGTCGCCGTATCGAGCACATCGCGGTGCGTGAGGTCGAGGTGCAACGGGGTCACCGAGATGTACCCATCGCGCACGGCACGGAAGTCGGAATCATCCGGGCCGCTCCACTCCACGCTGCCGCCACCGATCCACAGAATCTCACGTCCCCACGGATCCTTCATCTTGGTGATCGAATCGCTGAAGACGCGACGGCCGAGTCGGGTCAGACGGACGCCCTTGATCTGGTCACCCGCGACATTGGGCAGGTTCACGTTCAGCAGCGTTTCGCGCGGGAAAGACGTGAGCGACATCAGGTGCTTCAGCAGATCGCGTAGCACATCGACCTGCGTCTCGAGCAGGGCATCGGCGCGCAACAGGTTGCCGGCGAACGAGACCGCGATGGACGGGATGCCAAGGGCAAGTCCTTCCATCGCGGCCGCCACCGTGCCGCTGTACAGCACGTCTTCGCCCATATTGGGTCCGTGATTGATCCCGCTGATCACGTAATCGGGGCGCGCATCGAGCAGGGCCTCACACGCGAGCATGACGCAATCGGTCGGCGTGCCGTCCACTTGCCAACGGCGCGCACCGAGCTGCACCGGGCGCAATGGATGATGCAGCGTGAGCGAATGGCTGGTCGCGCTCTGTTCACGATCGGGGGCCACGACACTGAGCTCGCCAAGCGGCCCACAGGCCTGCTCGAGCACGCCCAATCCCTTGGCGAGAATGCCATCGTCGTTACTGAGAAGAATGCGCATCGGACGGGTGAAAGACGAAGAGCGAAAGGGGCGCAGTTGGCGCCTTATCGGGGACGCGGGGCCGGGCGGTCGTCGAGTATCGCCTGCAGCTCCGCGAGATCGCGCTCGAGACTCTCGAGCGCTTCCACTTCCAGCGCCGCACGGGCCGCCGGTCGAAGCGAGCCGCCTTTGCGATGCTCATCCAGTTTCTGACGTGCGCCGTCGATCGTATACTTCTCAGTGTACAGCAAGTGCTTCACCAGGAGAATCAGCTCCACCTCACGACGCGCGTAGACGCGGTTGCCGCTCCGATTCTTGGCGGGATTGAGCAGCTTGAACTGGCTCTCCCAATACCGCAGGACGTGCGGCTTGAGATCAGTGAGTGAGCATACTTCACCAATGGAGTAGAACTCCTGAATCGGCTCGCCACGCGGTGCGACCACGTCAGTCGCGCTCCGCGCGCAGTTCGCGCGCCATCAGCTCGGTGACGGCTTCGCGGGGACCCTGCCCCTCGAACAAAATGCGATAGGTCGCATCAATGATCGGCATCTCGACCCCGGCACGGTCGGCCAGCGCTTTCGCGCTTTGCGCGTTCAGCACCCCCTCCGCCACACTGTCCTTACCGGCCAGCGCGTCGTGGAGCGACTGCCCCTGCCCGATCGCCACGCCGAGGGCTCGATTGCGGGAGAGCGCACCGGTGCACGTCAGTACGAGGT